>DASYPD010000397.1:0-7957 GCA_036007005.1 Gemmatimonadales bacterium | reverse complement strand
GCAGGTAGCGCCGAACCACGTCACCGAGGTAGTTCGGGTGAGCGCGCTCGATATCATCGCGCGTGAGGAAATGGCCATAGAAACTCGTCCGCGAGCGCCAGAGGAATTCCTGATATTTGCGCGTCCACGCCTTGTCTTCCGCGCGGACCCTGAGCTCCGGCAAGTTGTACGGCAACGGCTCCAGCCGAAACACGATCTGCCGATCATCGCCGGCGTTGAAGCTGAGTGCTGTGTGAATCGGCGCGTAACCGATGCGGCGCGCGGTGACCCAATACTTGCCCGGCTGAATGGCATCGAAGCGATAGGCTCCCGACCCCGGTGTGGTGATGACGCGGTTCAGGCCGTGGATTTCGACCTGTGCGCCTTCGATCCCCTTGCCCAGCGTATCCTGGACCGCGCCACGCATGATTGGAAGCGGCTTGGGAGCCTTCTGGGCGGCAGCGGCGGCGGTCAGTGTTGATAGAGTGAGGAAGGCGAGCAGGAAGCGGGCTGAGTAAGGCATGTGTCCTCCGAACCAGACAGACCGTCCACCCGCCCGGACGGATTGTCCCAGTAACTGTTCACGCTGCTTACCGCGGGTTAGTCGCGCCCGCCTTACCGCAAGGATCGGTCCCGCCAGACGGTCCGGCCGTCCAGCAGGGTCAAGAGCACTTTCACGGCGTGGATCTGGGTCACCGGAATCCGGTACAGATCGCGATCGAGCACGATCAGGTCCGCGGTTTTGCCGAGCTCGAGGGTGCCCTCGGTGGATTCAGTGCCGGCGGCATACGCGCCGCCCGAGCTGTAGGCCGCGAGCATGGTGCGGAGCGGCACGACCTCGTCGGGAATCCAGGGAGGTCCGGGACCGGCCTCCGGCCCCCGCCGGGTGACGGCCACCTGTATCGCCTCGAGCGGATTCATCGAGGAGACTGGCCAGTCACTCCCGGCCGCGAGCGGCGCGCCGCTTCGCGCCACTGAGCCGATCGGATAGAGCCAGCGGGAGCGCTGCGGTCCCAGGATCGGCTCGGTCAACCGGGTGATGTAGTCGTCCGCGTACGCCCAGAGCGGCTGAAAGCTCGGGATCACGCCGAGCTCCGCAAAGCGCGGAATGTCGGCCGGGTCGATCAGCTCGAGGTGGGCGATGATGGGGCGGGCCTCACGCGGGCCGTTGTGCTGTCGCGCAAAGGCGAGCGCGTCGAGTGCCATCCGCACGGCGCGATCTCCGATCGCGTGCTGGTGGACCTGGAATCCCGCGGCGTCGATTGCGGCCACCAGCGTGTCGAGGGCGCCCGGCGAGAAGTTCGGCTCTCCCCGCCGCCCGCTCCCGTCGAGGTACGGCGCGAGCAGCGCCGCGGTCTTGGCCTCGATCACTCCATCGACGAAGAGCTTCGCGGCGCTCACCGAGAAATAGCGCCGGCCGGCGAAGCGGCCGCGCCAGGCTCGCAGCGAATCGAGCTGGCCCAGTCCGGCGGCAGGGTCCACCTCGATCGCCGCGATGATTCGTGCACTGAGCTCGCCCGCGCTGTCGAGCGCGGCATACGCCTCGAGCAGGGCGGCGCCGGCGGCCGCTTCGTGCAGTACCACGATCCCGTAGGAATTGGCCAGTCTGATGGCCCGGAGCAGTCCGGTGCGAATCTCCCCCTGGCTGCGCGGCGGAAGCTCGCGCGCCACCAGGTCGATCGCCCGCTCCCGGAGGGTGCCGGAGGGCTCGCGGGTGCGCGGATCGCGTTCGATGCGGCCATTGGGCGGGTCTCTGGTGTCGCGGGTTACTCCGGCCAGCGCCAGCGCTTTCGAATTGACCCAGGCGGAGTGTCCGTCGGCCGCCATCAGGAATACCGGGCGGTCCGGGATAATGAGGTCGAGCCATTCCTTGCGGGGATTGGCATCGGGAAAGAGCGGGAGCTGCCATCCCCTGCCGCGCACCCAGGGACGCTCGGGATGCAGCGCGGCGCAGCGTTTGAGTGAGTCGAGCACCGCGTCGCGGGTGCGCAGCTCGTCGAAGCCGCACTCGCTCAGGTTGATTCCGCCGCGGGGATGCACGTGGGTGTCGCGGAACGCGGGCAGCACCATGCGGCCGGCCAGCTCGAGCACGTCCGTCCGGCCACCGATCAGCCGACGCGCGCCACGGTCGTCGCCCGCGTAGACCACCCGTCCATCCCGCACGGCGAGCGTTTCGACCCGGAGCGAGTCGGTTGCCAGGGGGTAGATCGCGCCGTGGCGGAGCACCAGCTCCGCCGGATCGGTGTGCCGGCAGCCGCCGAGGCAGAGCCCAGCGGTTGCGAACCCCTGGTGCAGCAAGCGGAGAGTCGAGCGCATGCGCATGATTGGAAGGTAACTTTCCCGGATGCCGCACCGTTACCCCGAGACCCACGTACTCTACCGCAACCTGGCGCGCCAGTACCCGCTGGTGATCAAGGGTGACGGGTGCTGGCTGTATGACTCCGAGGGCCGCCGCTATCTCGACGGGTGCGGGGGAGCGTTCGTGGCGTGCCTCGGCCACGGCATAGCCGAGGTGGTCGAGGCGATGGGCGAGCAGATCCGCCGGGTCGGGTATGTGAGCGGGATGGCGTTCACCAACGAGGCCGTCGAGGCTCTCGCCGACGAGCTCGCCCAGTTGGCCAGCGGAGAGCTCAAGCATTTCTACTTTCTGTCCAGCGGCTCCGACGCGATCGAGGCGGCCCTCAAGCTGGCACGGCAATACTGGGTGGAGCGCGGCAGAGAGGAAAAGCAGCAGCTCGTCGCGTTCGCCCCCGCCTATCACGGCAATACGCTGCTGGCCCTCTCGCTCGGCGCCCGGGAGCACTACAAGAAATATTTCCAGCCCTGGCTGCTCGAGGTGCAGCGCATTCCGGCGCCCTACAGCTATCGCTGCCCCTGCCGGGGCAGCGACGCCGGCTGTCCGCGCTGCAGCGGCCGGGTGCTGGAAGACGCGCTGCTCCGGGTCGGCCCGGAGAACGTGGCGGCGTTCATCGGCGAGCCGGTCGGCGGCTCTTCCACCGGCGCGGTGGTGCCGCGGCCGGATTACTGGCGCACCATCCGCGAGATCTGCGACCGGCACGAGGTGCTCTGGATTGCCGACGAAGTGCTGGTGGGCGCGGGAAGGACCGGCACCTGGTCGGCCCTCGAGCCCTATGGGGTCGCGCCCGACCTTCAGGTGATGGGCAAGGGAATCAGCGCCGGCTACGCCCCGCTCGCCTCCGTCGCCGCGCCGCGCCGCATCGTGGACGTGCTGGCGGCCGGCTCGAGCGGACTGCTGCACGCGCAGACCTACGTGCACTCCCCGGCCATGTGTGCCGCGGGTCTCGCGGCGATCCGCTACCTGCGCCGCAACGGGCTGATCGCCCGCTGCGCTGCGCTGGGCGCCGTGCTCCAGGAGAAGCTCCAGGCGCTCCGCGGGCTGCCCTATGTGGGCGATGTCCGGGGGCGCGGCCTGCTGGCGGCGATTGAATTCGTGGAGGACCCCGAAAGCCGGGTGCCCTTCCTGCGCGAGCAGCGCTTTGCGGAACGCTTCACCGCGTCCGCGGAGCGCGCCGGCCTGATGGTGTGGCCTAACACGGGACAGGCCGATGGCGTGAATGGAGATCTCGTGCTGCTCGCGCCGCCGTTCGTGATCACCGAGAGCGAGATCGACGAGCTGGTGGCGCGGTTTCGCCGCGCGTTGGAAGACGTCATTTGAAGCGTGAACGGTCAGCCGTTGACCGTTGACCGTTGCTGCCGTTAGCAAGGAGCCCAGCCATGTCCGAGAAGCCCTACCCGCGCATCCTCACTCCGCCACCGGGGCCGAAGGCCCGCGCGATCGTGGCGCGCGACAAGGCCGTCGCCGCGACCTGCTACATCAAGGAGTACCCCCTGGTGGTGGCGCGGGGCGAGGGCCCCATGGTGGAGGACGTGGACGGCAACCGCTTCCTCGACTTCATGGCCGGCATCGGGGTCTGCTCCACGGGGCACAGTCACCCCGAGGTCGTCGCCGCTATCAAGCAGGCCGCCGACCGGTTCCTGCATATCTGCGGCGGCGATTTCTATTACGAGGGCATGGCCGCCCTCTGCGAGCGGCTCGCCGCCCTCACGCCGGGCCCCGGCCGCAAACGCGTCTTTCTCACCAATTCGGGCACCGAGGCGGTCGAAGGCGCGATGAAGCTGGCGCGGCACGCGACGCGCCGGCCCGCCTTCCTCGCCTTCAAGGGCGCCTTTCATGGCCGCAGCTACGGCGCGCTCTCGCTCACCTCGAGCAAGGCGCGGCAACACGCCGGGTTCCTGCCCCTGCTGCCCGAGGTCCACCACGTGTTCTACGGGTATTGTTACCGCTGCGAGTACGGGAAGACCTTTCCGTCGTGCGGCATCTATTGCGTCGATATCATCGAGCGGGATCTCTTTGCCCGGCATCTCGATCCCAAGGATGTGGCGGCGGTGTTCGTCGAGCCGCTGCAGGGAGAGGGCGGCTACATCCTCCCGCCGCCAGGCTGGCTCGCGGCGGTGCGCGCGCTGTGCGACCGGCACGGGATCCTGCTGGTGATCGACGAGGTGCAGTCGGGCATCGGCCGAACCGGCAAGATGTTCGCCTGCGAGCACGACGGGGTGGTACCCGATATCCTGGTCACCGCGAAAGGGCTGGGCTCCGGCATGCCGATCGGCGCGATCATCGCCCGGGAAGAGATCAGTACCTGGGAGCCCGGCGCGCACGGCACCACTTTTGGCGGCAATCCGGTCTGCTGCGCCGCCGCCCTTGCCACCCTCGACCTGGTACAGCGCGAGCTCGTCTCCAACGCGCGGGTACGGGGCGAGCAACTTGCGACGGGACTCAAGGCCCTCGCGGAGAAACACGGCTGCATCGGCGAAGTGCGCGGGCGCGGCCTCATGCAGGGGATCGAGTTCGTCAGCAATCGCACCACCCGGGAGCCCGCCGGCGAGCTGCCCCATCAGATCGAGCAACTGGCCTTCGCCAAAGGGCTGCTGGTGCTCGCGGCGGGAAAGAACGCGCTCCGGCTCGCCCCGCCCCTGATCGTCGATGAACGCGACGTTGCGATCGCGCTGGAGATTCTCGATCAATGCCTGAGTGAGCTCGACTGATGGCGGATCTACGAGTGACGGCCGGCAGCGTCCTCACCGCCCTCAGCGTCTTCACTCTCCCCGCCGCCGCCCAGCGCGCGCCGGTGCTCCAGCAGATCCAGGTTCCCCATCCCTATTACTACCGGGAGATGTACCTGCCGCAGCTCACCGGCGGTCCCAGCTCCGCCGCGTGGTCGCCCGATGGACAGGAGCTTGTCTACGCGAGGCAGGGCTCCCTCTGGCGGCAACGGGTCGGAGCCGCCGACGCGGTGCAGCTCACCGATGGACCAGGTTATGACTATCAGCCGGACTGGTCGCCCGATGGCCGCTACATCGTGTATGCCAGCTACCGCAACGATGCCCTGGAGTTGTGCGTGCTCGAGCTCTCGACGGGGGTGACCTTGCCGCTGGTGAGCGATGGCGCGGTGAATCTGGATCCGCGCTGGTCGCCCGATGGGACGCGGATCGTCTATGTCTCCACCGCCTACCAGGGGCGCTGGCATCTTTTCGTGGTACCGGTCCGGGACGGTCGCCTGGCGGCCCCGCCGGTCCGGATCACCGAAGACCATGACAGCGGGTTACCACGCTACTACTACAGCCGCTTCGATCATTACCTCTCACCGGCGTGGTCGCCCGACGGTCGCGAGCTCATCCTCGTGTCGAATCGCGACCAGGTGTGGGGCTCGGGTGGCTTGTGGCGGATGGAGGCCCGCCCGGGCGCGCCGATGCGGGAAATCCGCCGCGAGGAAACGACCTGGAAGGCGCGGCCCGACTGGGCGCGCGACGGCAAGCGCGTCGTGTATAGCTCCTATCTCGGCACCCAGCGCAACCAGCTCTGGCTCACGACCAGCGACGGCGGCGATCCGTTCGAGCTGACCTATTGCGACTGCGACCACACCGCCCCCCGCTGGGCCCCGGACGGCCGCCGCATCGCGTTCATCAGCAACGAGCAGGGCATCACTTCGCTGCGGATCGTCGCTGTGCCCGGGGGCACCGTGCAGCTGGTGCAGCCGAAGACCCGGCGCTATCTGCACCCGACCGGCACCTTGCGCCTCGCGCTCCTCGACGCGAGCGGCCGGCCCGCCTCGGCGCGGATTTCGCTCACCGGCGCTGATGGACGCGGCTGGGCGCCCGAGGGCGCCTGGCCCCATGCGGACGATGGCTTCGACCGCTCCGACCGGAAGTTCGAGTTCACCTATTTTCACGCGAGCGGCACCGCGAGCGTGACGCTGCCCGCCGGTGAGTACACGGTCGTGGTGAGCAAGGGTCTCGAGTACCAGCGCCAGGAGCGCAAGATCACCGTCACCGCTACTGCTACCGCCACTCAGTCGTTTCACTTGTCGCGGCTGGTGGACCTGCCCGCGCGCGGCTGGTGGAGCGGCGACCTGCACGTGCACATGAACTACGGCGGCGCCTATCGCAACGATCCCGCCCGCTTGCGCTTCCAGGCCGAAGCGGAAGACCGGCACGTCGTGGAGACTCTGATCGTGAACAAGGAGCAGCGGATTCCCGACGAGGCGCGGTTCCGGGCGCGCCCCGATCCGGTGTCGACCGCCCGCACCATCATCAAGCACGACGAGGAATACCACACCTCGTACTGGGGCCACACCGCGCACCTCGGTCTGACCCGCGGGCTGATCCTGCCGAACTATGCGGGTTATGCGAATACCGCCGCCGCGAGCCTCTATCCTGACAATACCGCGATCTTCGATCTCTCCCACGCGCAGGGCGCCGTTGCGGGTTATGTGCACCCCTACGGGGAGCTTCCCGACCCCGCCTCCCCCGATCCGCTGAACCACGCCCTGCCGGTCGATGTGGCGCTCGGCAAAGTGGATTACCTCGAGGTCGGCGGATTCAGCGACCACCTCGCCACCGCGGAGGTGTGGTACCGGCTGCTCAACGTGGGCTTCCGGCTCCCCGCCGGCGCGGGCACCGATGCGATGGCCAATTTCGCCTCCCTGCATGGGCCGGTGGGCATGAACCGGGTCTTCGTGCGCTCGGGACCCTCGCTCGACTACCGGGGCTGGCTCGCTGCGCTCAAGGCGGGAAAGACCTTCGTCTCGAACGGGCCGCTGCTGTCGTTCTCGCTCGGTGGACAGGAAGCCGGCGCGGAGCTGCGCTTCCCGGCCGGCGTGCACCAGGTCATCGCGCGAGTCTCCCTGCGCTCCAACGTGCCGGTGGAGCGACTGGAGATCGTGACCAACGGCGTGGTGCTGGCGCCGATTCCGCTGAGTCCCGATAGTCTGCGCGCCGATGCGGTGATTCCGCTGCCGGTGACGCGCAGCGGCTGGTTCACGCTGCGAGCCTACTCCCGGCGCTCGCATCCTGCCGTCCTCGACAGCTATCCTTTCGCCACCACGAGCCCCATCTACCTGACGGTGGGTGGCCAACCGATCCGTTCGCCCGAAGCGGCGCGCTGGTTCGTGCGCTGGATCGAGCGGATGGAGCAGGCCGCTGCGGCGCACCCCGGCTGGAATGATGCCGCGGAAAAGGCCGTAGTCCTCGGCCATCTGGCGGAGGCCAAGCGAGTGTTCCAGCAGCGGGCGGAGCCACAAGATTAGGGAGTAGGGAGCAGGGAGTAGGGGAACGGCACTTCTCTATTCGCCACTCACTACTCACTACTCACTACTCGCTAGTTACAGAGGAGGAGCCGTGCCGGGATGAGCTCGACAGTGAGCTCGCTTGTGGCGGTGAGGTTTTCGCCGTCCGCCTCCAGCAGCAGCGGTCCGCTCTCCCGCGCAATCTGGATGGGATCCAGCAGTACGAGCACCCGGATGCCTCGCATCGTTACGTGGGACCCGCTGCGCAACCGGGAAAATGCGCCGAGCATGCGCAGCCGGCCCAGCGGGCCGATAAGCACCAGCTCGAGTGCCCCGTCATCAGGGCGCGAGGCGGGCGAGATCAAGAGCCCGCCACCAAAGCTCGCGCCGTT
>DASYPD010000396.1:0-6721 GCA_036007005.1 Gemmatimonadales bacterium | reverse complement strand
AACCAGAACGATCACGCTGAGCATCATCCAATCGGAACGGCGGAGCCGGCCGGAGCCAAGCCAGAGCAGCAGCAGCAGGAGCGATCCAGTCGCCCAGCCAAGCAGCTCCACGTTGGTCTGGAAGAGATTGAAGTTCGCATTGACCGCGACATCGATCGGTCCATGCCCGGGGAAGGGATCGACACCTGGCCAGCCGAGCCCGCGATTCGGGCCGAAGCCCAGCGCATTGGTCCCGGCCCCGTAGGCCGCATCGGTGTACTGCATGAGGGGAAACACCCGGGCCGACCCCGTAAGCGCCCGGTTGTAGGGAAAGACCAGCGCCGCGGTAAACGCGGTTGCCACGGTGAGGGCTGCGGAGGGCCCGAAGCGGAAGCGCTTTCCCCGCGCGCCCAGCGACCAGACGCCGAGCAAGAGGGCCACCGTCAATCCGTCCAGGGGACGGATCAGCCCGACCACACCAAGGAAGAAACCTCCGAGCAGCGCCCAGCGCAGCCGGGGATCCCGGCGCAGCCGCGCGACGGCAAGCGCTGCCGCAAGCGCGCAGGTCAGCGTCGCCGTATGGGTCATGAAGTTCATCGCCATGAAGAGGTGCCAGGGCGAAACGGCGAGGAGAACCGTGGCCAGGCGCGCGGTGCGGCGCGGGTAGAGCTCCCGCAGCAACGCATACGCGAGCAGGATGTTGATGCCGCCCAGGATAGGATTGACCAGCCAGGGCAGGCCGAGCCGCGCTCCGAGCGCGAGAATCGCAGGCCATCCGGGTGGCACGGGCGAGAACCATCGCGTCGCCTGATACGTCATGAGGTCCACGCTGAATGCATCAGGGACCGGAGGGAGCGGCATGGCGAGCTTGCCCGCGGCGAAATAGCGGGCGTGGAAGAGGTACACGACTTCGTCCGGCACGTGGGGATGTCGCTGGTACACGAAGAAGGCGAGGCTCGCCGCGAAGAGCGTGAATGCCCCCGCGAGCGGCCAGGCCCAGCGATCCGGGCCTTCCGGCTCCACGACAGCCACCCCGGGCCGGCCGAGGCAACGATCGAAGAATCGTCCGGCCGCCGCGAGCCATCCATCGTTCAGGCTTCCGGCGAGGAGCAGGATGTTGCCGAGCTGAATCAGCTGGACGAAGGAAGCAAATGCCAGCTCGCCGAAGTAGCTCGCCGGATCACGAGAGAGCGTGGCGCTGGTGAGGACAAACCCTGCTGCCACGAGCAGCAGCGCGCTCCCGCGATAGCGCCGCAGCAGCTCGGCCACGTTGCGCCGCGCGCGCGCAACTCCCCAGAGAACGGCGAGTGCCTGTACGCCGAAGACGCCGAGCAGCAGCGGGGAGCTGTCGTGCAGCAGCCGTGGCAGGGGCGGGTAGTGCTGGTATCCCACCAGCCTTCCCGCGTGAATCAGCAACAGGGTGGCGAGATTGCCCGCAAGAAAGAGCGCGAGCCATGCGACAGGCCGGCCCGGCATCGCGCTCAGTGGTCCCCCAGGTCGCGAAGGCCATGTGTCAAAATCCCCTCTTGGGCGGGCGAGAGAGAGCTTGAGGGGTCTTGCCCCAAATCATGGCGTTTCATATGTTTACCTAACCCCCACCGGAGACATACCGGATGGCTGAGGCCTTTCTCAGCTCCGACGACTTCGATGAACAAGCCCACCAACTCTACAATCAAGGCCGCTACGACGCAGCACTCGAGACGCTGAAGGACGGTCTGGCGATTTATCCCAATGCGGTCGAGCTCCGCATCGGGATGGGGTACGCCTACCTGGCGCGAGAGGAATTTGCCTGGTCGCGCCGGGCCTTCGAGCAGGCCTTGGCGCTCGATGGAAATCACGAGGATGCACTGGGCGGGATGGGGGAAGCATTGCTTGCGGTGGGGGACCAGCCCGGCGCGTTGCAGAGCTTCGAGCGGCTGCTCCAGCTCGGCTTCCAGGAAGACCACGAGCTGATGCTGCAGGCAGGACGCGCGCTGTTCCGCAGCGGCCTGCTCACGCCCGCTTACCGCTTCTTCGATCTGGCGCAAACCGCCGAGCCCGATTGCGCCGAGGCGCTGGCCTGTCTGGGCTATGTCACCCACCGGCTAGGGCGCGATGGCGCCGCCTTTTATTGGCTGCGCCGTACGCTCGCGGTGGATCCCGAATACGTGGAAGCGCGGATCTACCTCGCCAACATGCTGTATGACCGCGGCGAGAGCTCGGCGGCGCTCACCCATTTCGAGAAAACCAAGCCGGAAGATCATCTCGACGAGCTGGGACTCTGGCGCAGCATTGAACTGAAGCGCACTCTCTACCGCCTCGCCGACGACGATCCCGAGCTGGCGCCGTGGCTGGCGCGGTTGGGGGAGCTTTTGCCGGAGCCCGATCCGACCGAGGATCTGCTGGCGGAGATCGAAGCGCAGCAAGCGGACGGCAGCATCCGCGATCCCCACCAGCTCGAGCTGTTTGGTGCGCTGCTGGCTGAGGTACCCGGCATGCAGCGCAAGCACGGCCGCCTCGATCCCCACCAGGTGACCACCCTGAGCGGCAGCATCCTGCGGGGCACCTGGGATGAAATCCTGCTGCAGCTCAAAGTGAGCGAGCACGGCGCGGCGCTGGTTTCGCTTTCCGAGTTCATGGCGGGCTTCGCTCGCCGGGGCCGGGAAGAGACGGGGGTGATCATTCCGCTCACCGATGCGGAGGCCTTCATCCGGGGAAGCGCCGAAGCGGGGGTGTTGCGGATCGTACAGTGATCGCGCTGGAGTCGGTGAGCAAAGTCTTCCGGTCTCTGACCAGCCGGACCAGCGTCGCCGCGCTGAGCGAGTTCTCTCTCGAAATAACCCGCGGCGGGCGGGTGTGACTGTCCGCTGGACCGAGGGTGTGCGGCGTGAGGTGCTGCCGAACGGACTTACTCTGCTGGCGCAACCGGTACCCGGCGCCACCGCCGTCGCTTCCGTCGGTCACGTGCGCGCAGGATTCTTCGACGAGCCGGATGCAGTGACCGGCGTGAGCCATGTGTTGGAGCACATGTTGTTCAAGGGTACCCCGACGCGTGGGGTCGGTGCCATCGCGCAGCAAATGAAGACGGCGGGCGGCTACCTGAACGCCGGAACCGGCTACGACCACACGGTGTACTACGCTGTCCTGCCGCCGGAATCGCTGGACATCGCGCTCGACCTCCAGGCCGATGCATTGCGCCGCAGCCTGATCGATCGCGACGAGCTCAAGCGCGAGCTCGTGGTGATCATCGAAGAAGCGAAGCGCAAGCTGGATACCCCGTCCGCCGTGGTGGGTGAGACCCTGCACGCCCTGCTTTTCGATCGGCACCGCATCCGCCGCTGGCGCATCGGAACCGAAGCGCAGCTGGTGGGACTCTCTCAGGCCGACGTGCTGGGATTCTATCGCTCTCGCTACGTGCCCTCGCGCACGATCGTGGCGATGGCGGGTCTCCTCGACGTCGGCCGGGCCCTCGCCGCCGCGCGCGATTGCTTTGCGGGATGGGAGCCGGCGGCGCCTACGCTGGATCCCTCGCCCGCGGAGCCGGAGCATCGCGAGGTCCGCGCCCGCACGTTACGAGGGGACGTGCGGCACGCCGATTTCGCGCTGGGCTGGCGCTCCGTTCCGCCGCTGCATCCCGACGCCGCGGCGCTCGATCTGGCGGCTCTGATTCTGGGCAGCGGGCGCTCCAGCTGGTTGTATCGCAGCCTGCGCGCTCCTGGTCTGGTGACTTCTGTCGGGGCCCAACACTTCGCGCCGACTGAGGTCGGCGTCTTCTCGATTGCCGGCGAGCTGGACGCGGTACTGCTCGACGAAGCGATCCACGGCGTGGCGGAGTGCACGACGCGATTGCGCGAGCAGGGGCCTGAAGAGATGGACCTCGCGCGCGCGCGCACCTTGCTCAAGGCGAGCTGGGCACGGAGGCTGCAAACCGCCGAGGGACGCGCCGGGGCTCTGGCCGCGGCGGAGGCACTCGGCGGAGTCGCGCTGCTGGACGAGGAGTATGCGAAACTGCTTGCCGTGACGGCAACGCAAGTTCAGGAGGTGGCGGCCGAATACCTGAGCCCCGACGCAGTTGCCGCAGTGGTGTATCTCCCCGAAGCCGCGCCGCAGGAGCTCACCGTCGAGGGGTTACGGTCGGCGTTCGAGCGCGTCCTCCCATTGGCGGTGCGCGCTCCGGAAGTTCCTGCACTGTCGCTTGCCGGCCCGGCCACCGCCCGAGGCGCCGTGACGGGAGCGGTGCTCCATGTTGCGCTCCCCGGTGCCGATCTGTTGCTGCAGCGGAAGCCGGGTGTCCCCCTCGTGTCGCTGGGCGTCTATCGCCGGCGCACCCTGCCGGATGCGCTGCCGACCGCGGGATTGGGCGCGCTGGCGGTACGCGCCGCCGTGCGCGGGGCAGGCGCGCTGGATGCGCGTACCCTCGCCCTCGCCTTCGAGCGGCTGGGCGGTGCGCTGACCCCGCTGCTCGCGGCGGACTGGTTCGGCTTCGGGGCATCGCTGCTCGCCGAGCACGCGGTGGAGGGCGCCGCGCTGCTCGATCTCGTCCTGCGGGAGCCGACGTATCAGAGCGAGGAGATCGCGCGGGAGCGTGCCACGCTCACCAGTGAGGCCGTTCAGGCGGCGGACGACATGGTGCGCTACCCGATTCAGCTCGCGCTGCGCGCCGCATTCGGCGAGTCCCGCTATGGTCTCCCCGCGCACGGATTGCCGGAGTCGGTTCCCGCGCTCACCGACGGAATGGTCCGCGCCTGGCACGCCTGCGAGCTGGCGGTGGGCCGAACCGTCGTGGTCGCCGTGGGAGAGCTCGAGCCGGAACGCTTCGCGGGACACCTCGCGGGCCTCTTCGCGTCCGATGTTTCCCGCTCGGATGCTCCCCCGCCTCGGGAACTTCCTGCAACGGGCTTCGACGCGAGACAGGCGATCGTCGAGCGGGTCAAGCGGCAAAGCGCCCTGGCGATGCTCTTCCCCGGTCCGAGCCGTAGCGACCCCACCCGCTTTGCCGGGGAAGTATGGAGCGCGATCGCGAGCGGCCTCGGGGGCAAGCTCTTCATGGCGTTGCGGGAACGCCGCTCGCTCGCCTATACGGTCTTCGCCTCCTCCTGGCAGCGGTCGAGTGCGGGGGCTCTGCTGCTCTATCTCGCGACCTCGCCCGAGCGCGAGGAGGAGGCGCGGGAGGCGCTGCTCGGTGAACTGACCCGCTTCGGCGAGCGACCCCCCGAGCAGGAGGAGCTGGCGCGGGCGGTCAGCTACCTCTCTGGTCAGGTTGCGGTGCAGCGCCAGGCCGCAGGATCGGTCGCCGCAGAGATCGTGGAAGCATGGCTCATGGGGAACGGACTTTCGGACCTGCTGGATCCCGCCGCGGGCTATCGCGCGGTCACTGCCGAAGCGGTCCGCCAACTCGCCGCTGATTCCCTGGTGGCCGCTCGGCGAGTCGAAGGTATCGTGCGCGGAGGCTAGCCGGAGGTGCGGCGCTGGTATGTTTCTGGCCGTGCAGATCCTGGAGAGCCGGCCCGTCCGGCGCCGCTGGCTGTCGCCGGCAGACGCGTTCACGGTCGTGCGGATTCCCCTCGCGATCGCCTTCGTCGCTGTTCCTGCCATGGAGTGGCGGCTCGCGATTCTGGTCGCGGCGGGGGCCAGCGATTTCGCCGATGGGTTTGTGGCCCGGCGGCTGGGCGGCTCCCGGTTAGGCAGCTTTCTCGATCCCGTCGCCGACAAATTCTTCATGGCGTGCGCCTTTACGGTGGTGCTGCTGGAGCACGCGCTGACCCCGCTTGAAGTCCTTGGCGTGCTGGCCCGTGACCTTGCGGCCGCACTCGCCTTTGTCATTACCCTCGTCCTGCGACGCCCCGCAGCGATTCCCGCCCGCTTGGGCGGTAAGGCGGTCACGATCGGCCAGTTGCTCACTCTGCTGGCCTTTGTGCTGAGCTCCCTCTTCCTGCGTCCCCTGGCGTGGGCGACGGCGGCCGTCGCGCTTTATGCTATCTGGGACTACGTGCGGGCCGCGCCGCAGCAAAGGGCGCTCGGGGAGTGAGCCTCACCGACTAAATCTCGGAGAGGGTACCGATATGACCGACGACAACCTCCGCGCTGCGACCCTCAAATGGGAGGGCGAGCTACGCTTTCGCGGCGGGGCGACGGGTGTTGCCGCGACCTTGATCGATGCGAATGGGGCAGAGTCGTCTGGGCCGATGGTCACCCTGCTGCTGGCTGCCGCGGCGTGCAGCGGAGCGGACATCGTGGGGATTCTCCAGAAGATGCAGGTCACGCTCCATGAGCTCAGCGCCGCAGTGAGTGGCCGCCGCGCGCCGGAACATCCCAAGCGTTATCTCACCCTGCATTTCGCCTACCGGATCCGAGGGGAAGGTCTCGACGAGGCAAAGGCCCGGCGCGCGGTCGACCTTTCCCACCAGAAGTACTGCTCGGTCCTGCACTCGCTCAATTCCGACATCGCCATCACCTACGATCTCGACCTCGGGTGAGCTACCGGCGCGCAGGCGTTGGGCTGCTCCTCGCGCTGGTGCCCCTCCGCCTCGTCGCGCAGGGCCCGATCATCATCGAATGGGGACTGCACGGGACGGTGGCGATTGTCGATAGCCTGCGCGCGGGTGTGGTGGTGGGGCCGCGCCTCGGCCTGCGCACTCTGGGTGGTACGAGGGCGGTGGCCTCTTTCGGGGTCGGGGTGCGCGGGGATTCAGCAATGGCCCGGGCCGAAGCGGCGATCGAGTATCAGCTTTCACCTCGAAGGGCGGGAAAGGCCGCGGTCTAT
>DASYPD010000395.1:0-3126 GCA_036007005.1 Gemmatimonadales bacterium | reverse complement strand
TTGGTGGTGAGCAGCGGGAATCGCTCCGACAGCTCGACGCGCAGCTGCCAGCCGAAAATGCTGAGCGTACCGGTACCGGTACGGTCGGCCTTGGGACGGCCGTTCTCCAATACGTGCCGCAGCAGGTCAAGGTATTGGCGCATCGGCCAGCTCCAATCTACTCACAGAATAATTCGCGGAGCGCTCGATCTCGCGCAGAGCTCTCTCGATGTCCTCGGGCAGCGCCGCGGCGAGCTGGCCCACCTTGAGGGATTCGAACTGCCGGTCGGCTTCCGAAGGAAGCTTGATTCCCGGATTCAGAATGCCGACCGGATCGAAGGCCTGCTTGACGAGGCGAAAGAGGCCCATGATCTCCGGACCATAGACTGCCTCGACCGCTCGCGCGCGGAGCCGCCCGTCTCCATGCTCCCCGCTCAGGGTTCCCCCCAGGGCCACGACCGTTTCGCTCACCGCGTCGAAGATTGCCGCAACCCGTGCTTCCCAACCCGCGAGTGAAATATCGGGCTGGAGGTTGACGTGGAGATTGCCGTCGCCGGCGTGGCCGAAGATCACGAGCTCTACCTCGTGCCGCTCTCCCGCCGCGCGCACGGCATTGATATAGCGGCCGACGCGGTCGAGCGGAACGCAGGCGTCCTCGATGACCTGGAGCGAGCGCCGGCTTGCTCCCCTCCCCGCCAGAATCGGGCTGGCCGCATGGCGCACCGACCAGAGGCGTTCGAGCTCCCGGCGGTCGCCGGCGGCCTCGAGCTCGCGTGAATGAGGGCTGAGGAGCTGCAGCACCTGGCGGACCCGCGACTCGAGCTCGTCGCTCGCGTCGTCTTCGAGCTCGACCAGGAGCAGGCCATCGCCTTCCACCTCGTCCAGCTCGCGGAGAAAGGTCGCATCGAGATACTCGACGGCGGAGGGCTCGAGTGCGGCGAGCCGGGGCAGCAGCTCGCTGAGCGAGTCAATGCTGGAGAGAGTAGCGCGCACCCCGCCGTAGCGCGCGGGGATCGCCGCCAGCCGCCATTCGATGCCCGTAACGAACGCGAGGGTGCCTTCCGAGCCGATCACGAGATCCAGCAGATCGTGGGACGCGAGCCAGGCATCGAGCGCGTAGCCCGAGGAGTTCTTGCGCGTTCTGGGAAAGCGCGCCCGGATGGTCTCGCTCCTCGCCCGCAGGATAGGCTCGACCGCTCGCTTGAACCGCTGAACCGCGGCGCACTGCCTGGGCTCGACGCCCCGCCGCAGCGTCAGCGGCTCGCCGTCGGCGGTGATCAGGTCAAGGGCCTCCACCCAGCGGCGGACACTGCCGTA
The DNA here is from genome assembly GCA_036007005.1 of Gemmatimonadales bacterium. Lineage (GTDB taxonomy): Bacteria > Gemmatimonadota > Gemmatimonadetes > Gemmatimonadales > GWC2-71-9 > JABFSM01. Next base: position 1,830 of record DASYPD010000395.1, on the reverse strand, counting down.
CTTGACCGAATGGGGCCCGGCCGCGTTAGTGGAGACCATCCCGCCGAGAGTCGCGAAGCGGGCGCTGGACGGATCAGGCGGAAGCCGCAGACCGAAGCCCGCCGCCTCCTCCTCGAGGTCGCGCAAGGTCACTGCGGCGCCCGCATAGGCGCGGCGTGCTTCGGGGCGAACCTCGAGCGGAGAGCCGTCAAGGGTGCTCAGGTCGACGATCACGCCCTGGCCGACGTTGCCGCCCGACATTCCGCTGCCCGCGCCCCGTGGAATGAGCGGCACTCGGCGATGGGCGGCCCACGCAACCAGCTCGCGGAGCGCGGCGGTCGTCGAAGGCAGCGTGACGGCGGCAGGTACGATGCGATAGATGCCCGCCCCCTCGGCGTAGGCCGCCCGGGCGCGCCAGTCGGTACGTCCGATGCCGTTGAGCTCAGGAAGGGGAGGCAGCCACGAGGCGCCCGAAGACTGCGGTGGGGCTGGGGCGCTCGGCGGGGCCGTCATGGCGGTATAATAAGACCATGACGGACCAGCCGGGCCGGCCCGAATTGATCCATTTGGACGTCGATCGACGTCTCGGTCATGAGTGGGACGAGTGGGATGGCCGTCCGCTTCCGAACGGCGGCAGCTTCGACGCTGCACCGGGACTCTTCTTCGCGTGGTCACTGCTGTGGCTGCTTGCGGCTGCGGGCGTGGCCGCGCTGGTGCTCATCCTGCTCGCTCCCCGGCTCGCCCTCATCGCTCCGCGCTTTCCCCTTCTGCTTGGCTGGGCACTCGGCAGCGTCACGGCGCTCTGCCTGAGCTGGTGGGTGCTGCTCGTGATCTCTCATGCGTGGGGACATCCGTTGCTTCCCGAACGGCTGGCCGAGCGGGGTCCGCTGCTCGGGCTCATGCAATGGACCTCACGCCTGGCGGAACGCTTCGGCCGCCGCGATCCCGTGGAGAATGCGGCGGTCAAGGTGTATGACGCTCTGGCTCTCGCGCGGAAGCGAAGGGTCTCCCGAGGAGAGCTGCTGGTTCTGATCCCGCGTTGTCTGGCCAAGGACATCCTCGAGGGCGTGTTGCGAGTCGCGGGGCGCTACCAGGTGCCCGTGTTTGTGGCGACGCGGGGGCAGCTCGCCCGCCGGGTGATCCGCGAGCGCAGGCCCCGGGCGGTGGTGGCAGTGGCGTGCGAGCGCGACATGGTGAGCGGGTTGCACGACGTGGCGGGGAAAGTTCCCGTGCTCGGCCTCACCCTCACGCTGCCGAGCGGTCCTTGCCGCGATACCCGGGTGGACCTCGGGCTGCTGGAGGAGTGGTTGCGCGCTTATGTAGCCTGAACGGCAGTGACCAGTGACCAGTGACCGGTGACTACATTCCCGGAACGGTGTCGCGCTTGGGCTTGGTGGTATCCCGTTTCAGCTTCAGCGTATCAGGTTTGCTCGGGGCTGCGGCGGGCTGGGGGGGCGTCAGTGCTTTGAGGGCCTCCGGGTCGCCATACTTCTCGATGAGCTTGCGCAGTGACCCGACGAGGCGGTGCTGCAGCGGGTGATCGGCGGGGAGCGGGAGATCGAGCTCGCGCTCGGGCCGGGAGGGATCGGCCATCGCTCGATAGCTCGCCTCCACCACCAATTCGCTCCAGAGCTCTTTCGAGGGATTGATCCAGGCACGTACCCGCACGACGTCGCTGCCGAGTGGACGCTTTGAGGTGTGCTCCCGCGTTGTCGCGTCGAGCCAGCCCGAATCGAGGAAGCCATCGGCTTCCCTGATCGTGGTCAAGGGAATGCTGTCCTCGGCAAGCCGCTCGGCCAAGGCTCGCGTCGCCGCGGCGATGTCGAGCTGGACTTCCGCCGAGGTGGCCGC
>DASYPD010000394.1:0-7825 GCA_036007005.1 Gemmatimonadales bacterium | reverse complement strand
TGCGACGAGACTGCCCGCGAGCACGAGATACGTGCCGACTGTGGCCTTAGCCCAGCGAATCATGGTGTGCTTCCTCTTGTTGTTCTGGCGAATGACCATCGATATGAATGACGCAGCCGAGTCCCCCCGGGTTTCAGCTTGCGACGAACAGGATGTAAAATAATGAATTATCGGGAGTTAACAAAGTCAGCCGAGCCGTTGCCGAAGGGTATCCAGAATCGCCGCATAGAAGCGCGCCCCCTTGGCGGCCGAAGCCGGCAGCAGGGGGGGAATGCGGGTCACGTCAACCAGCTCCGGCGCGAGGTGGAGCATGAGTGAGGTATCCACTTCGCCACCGTGCCAGGGGCCGGTGCGTACCTCGCGCAAAGGCGGCAAGGTATCCAGCGCGAGAATATCCACGACGCGCACGCGCCCATCGGTGCGAATGGTCGAGAGCGCTTCCAAGTGCTGGTCGGCGGCATGCGCGGTGAGAATCAGGGTATCCCGTACGCCTGCCACCTCCTCCCAGATGGCGATAAGTTCGTTCACGGCGCGGTGCAGGGTCTTGCGAGTGAGCGCGGCCGTACCGACACCTGGCTCATCCTTGGTGGCGTGCACCCCGTACTCCAGCGCGGGGGTGCGGGCGATGCCGGTCGCGGCGGAGAGATCATCGGTGAGCCGTTCGAGGATGACCGTGTCGCATCCCAGGGGAAGGTGGGGGCCGCGAGCCTCCAGCGTTCCGGCGGGCACCAGGAGCCGCGGCACGGCGGCGAGCACCTCGGCCGCGCGCGCCGGAGTCAACTCCTTCAACCGCAGCGGACGCGTCATCTGAACGTTTCCTTTCCCCGCTGGGTAGTGGTCCTCGCCGGTGCGGCGATCTCTGCAGGCGAGTGGCTGCGTTCGCCTTCGCCCGTTGCGGCGACTGTCGCCGTCGCGCTGCTGCTGCTCACCGCGGTGCTGCTCGCCCTGCAACACCGGTGGCGCTGGCTGCTGCTGTCGCTCGGCGCCACGGCCTTCCTGCTCGGCATCGCCGAGTGGCGCATCGAGAGGCTGCAGCATGCCTGGCCCGCCGAACACGAAGCCCGGATTATCAGAGCGTCGGGACGACTGCAGGACGAGCTCAAGGCCGTCCGTCTGCTCGCCGATTCTCTTGCCCAGCGCGGACTCGCGCTCGCCGAGCTTCCTCGGGAGGCCGGGTTCGCCGCCGCGATCGACCTGGCGCGGTCCGGACGGCTCGAGTCCGGCGTCGCGGTATTCGAGACCGAAGGTACGCCGCGGATTTGGGGTGGCCATTTCCGCTTGCCGCCCAGTCCGGCCGGCGATTCGGTCGGGGTGCGCCTTACTCCATACTACGCGGTGCTGGAGGTACGGCGCCACGCCGCGTCGGGACGCACCGCGCTGGGCGCGGTATTGCTGGCCGCAGATCCTGCCGTCCCGGATCAAGAGGGCAGCCTCGCCACCCGTTTTCGGGAACGGACGGAAGTGGGCCTTCACATTCTGGCACCGCACACCGGGCCGGACATCTCGGACGTCTTCGATTACCAGCCGACCGGCCTTCCGCGGGTGCTCTTCAGCGTGCAATTCGTGCCGCCGGAACAGGGCGCTGCATTGGTCCGTGCCCGTGCCCTGGGTCGCGAACGCGTCGCGTGGGCGATGGTCCTCACTCTGCTGCTCGCGCTTGGGGTCGTCCCCGGCGGATTGGCGCGCATCGCGCTGGGGCTCTTGCCGATCGCGCTGGCGTTGCGCGCACCGCTCGGCGCCCTGCTCGGAGTCTCGGAGTGGTTCGATCCGGCGGTCTTTCATACCCGATTGCTGGGGCCGGTCAGTGGCGCAGCAGGCCCGCTCGCTCTCTCCGGGGTTGCCCTCATTCTGCTCGGCGCCTTGCTGTGGGAGCGGGCCATCCTGCCGCGGCTCCCCGCCGCGATCGTAGCCGCCGTCGTCCTGCTGGGAGCTCCGTATCTGCTGGCCCGCCTGGGGCGGGGCATCGTGCCCCCCGCCGCGGGCGTTTCCATGCCGCTCTGGTTGATCTGGCATTTCACGCTCTTTCTCGCCTCCGCCGGGTTGGTGCTTCTGGGGCTCGCACTGTTGCGGCGACGGGAGTCGAGCAGCCGAGGCTGGCTGGCGCCACTCGCGGCGATCACGATCGCGCTCGTCACCGCCATGTTCGGCGTGTTGCTCTGGGAGCCCGTGTACGGCTGGCACACCTGGTATCTGCTCCCCTGGTTGCCGGCGTTGCTCCTGCTGGCCTGGCCGGCTGACCGCCGAGCGACCCTCGTCGCCATTGCCATCGTGTGCGGGAGCGGCGCGGCGCTGCTCGCGTGGGGAACGGAGATTTCCGGACGGCTGAAGGCCGCACGAGCCGACATGAGCGCTTTGTCGGATGTCCCGGACCCGCGGCAGGAAGCTGCACTCCATGAGCTGGGCGCGACGCTGCTGCACTCGCCGCGGCCCGAGTCCACCGCGGCATTGTATCGGCTCTGGCACCAATCGCCGCTCAGCCTCGCCGGCTGGCCCGCGGTGCTCGGGATCTGGCGCCGGGACGGCACTCCTGTCCTTGAGCTCCGGCTGGATGAGCTCGACCTGCCGGCGGATCTCATGGGCGTGCAGGTGCGCAGTTTTTCCGCTGCCGATTCGGTCGAGGTGATACCACTACGCCGGGAGCCGGCGGTGCATCATGTACTGCTGGTGCGGGCGGACTCGGGGACGGTGCTGACCGTTGCTCTGGGCCCGCGCAGCGCCTTGGTCGCGCCCTCCCGGCTCGGACGGCTGCTGGGTGGCCAGGCACGGCGGAACGCGCTGTATCAGCTTTCCCTTGCCCCCGCTCCCTCGAGGCATCCGCCGAGCGTGGGCCAGAGTCAATGGCGGCGGGAGAACCGGCTCGCGCGCGGCGAGCGCACCATCATGATCGCCGGAATCGCGCGAGACATCTTCGGCACCGTCGAGCTCGGTGCCGTGGGGTCGCTCGCCGTGCGCGGGGCGCTGGTGCTGGGGCTCGATCTTCTCTTGCTCGTCACGCTCTGGACGCTCGCGGGCTTGCTGGGCGGCCACGCTCCGCGCCGCCCGGCGTGGATGCCGCGGCTGCGCTCCTACGAAGCGCGGCTGGGTGCCGCGCTCGCGGTGTTCTTTCTGGCGCCGACGCTGGGCTTCGCCGCGTGGGGGATCGGGCGCTTGCGCGTCGAGGTGCGCGACAGCCGGGACCGGACGATCGAGCAGTCGCTGCGCGACGTGGTGCCGGCCGGCGGCGCCCTCCCCGCGGCGCAGCCGGCGCTGGGCGAGGAGCTCCGCGGGTTAGGCAAGCGCGTCGATGCCGATTTTGCTCTCTACCGCGACGGCCAGCATGTGGCGGGCTCGACCGGAGGTCTGCTGGAAGCGCTCGGGCTGCTGAGCCCGTTCATGGATCCCGAGGCCTATCACCGCATCGCCATCGACGGCGAGGCCGTCGCCTCGGCGGCGGGACCCTCCCGCGTGGTGGTGGCCCGGATCGGCTACCGCGCGGTGCGGCTGTCCGATCTGGGCGCGGGGGTGCTCGCGCTGCCGCAGACCGCGTTCGATCCCGTGCTGGAGCAGCACCAACGGGATCTCGCCCTGCTCTTCCTGCTGGCGACCCTGGCGGGGGTGGCGGCCTCGTTGCTCGCCGCGCGGGCGGCCGCGCGAGCGCTGTCCCGCCCGGTGGCCGAGCTCCAGCGCGCCGCGCTGGCCTTCGGGCGGGGTGAGGCCACGCCCGCGCCGACCGAGCGCCCGCCGCAGGAATTCACGCCGGTCTTTTCGGCCTTCGAGAAGATGACAGCCGATGTGCGCAGGAGCCACGAGGCGCAGGAGCGCGTCGCGCGGATCGTGGCGTGGGGCGAGATGGCGAATCAGGTGGCCCACGAGATCAAGAACCCGCTCACCCCGATGCGGCTGGGCGTGCAACATCTTCGCCGCGTCTATCGCGACGGCAGGACCCCGATCGGACCGGTGCTGGAGAGCACGACCGCGCGCATCCTCGCCGAGATCGACCGGCTCGATCGCATCGCGCGGTCATTCAGCCGCTTCGGCGTCCCGGCGTCGGAGCGAGGACCCCTCGAGAAGGTCAAGTTGCCCTCGGTGGTGCGCGATGTAGCGGAGCTCTATCGGCTCGGCCCGGAGGGCGCGGAGATCGTGGTGGAGGTCAGCGATCCAGTCCCGGTGGCCGCCCGGGCCGACGAAGTCAAGGAGGCGTTGGTCAATCTGCTGGAGAATTCCCGCAACGCCCAGGCAAAGCTCATCCGGATCCGTATTACGGGCACGCTGATCGCCGTCGAGGACGACGGCTGCGGGATTCCGGCTGCGCTGCTTCCGATGATCTTCGAGCCGCGCTTCTCGACGTCCACCAGCGGTTCCGGCCTGGGTCTCCCGATTGTCAAACGGCTCGTCGAAAGCTGGGGCGGACGCGTGGAAGTACAGAGCCAGGAAGCACTCGGCACCACGGTGAGCCTGCACCTGCGCCCGGCCGAGACGGCTGGCCCGGGACCTGCCACTTCAGCTTCCTGAGCACTCTCCCAGCGGGACACATGAACGTCGATCCCATTCCGAAGAATCTGATTGCCGTCCACGATCTATTGACGGAAGCGCTTGCGATTGCTCAGGATAGCGGCGACAACTGCAAGTATGGTGTCGCCATCTTCCCGCGGACGGGACGCTTCGACGCGCCGGTTTTCGGAGTGGTGACCCGTGGCGGCGAATCCACAACCCTGACCTACCGGCTGCTGCGCAGTCTGATGGAACAAACCGTCTTCATTTCGGGCCGGGTGCCCGCGACGCTGCGTGATGGCATGTCCTTCTCGCCCTCACGAACGCCGCCAGCGGCCTTGCTGGACCAGCCGGTGCTGCACCTTTCGATCCGCTGCAACATCGGGGTGACCCCCGAGGAGCACGAGCGCACCATGCCGCTCGAGTCGACGGTCTTTGCCGGCGATCTGCATGCGCCGCTAATCCTGTTGCTGGAGGGCCGGCCGGAGGGGTGGCCCAGATAAGCCGGTGAGCGGTAAGCGGTGAGCGGTGAGCGGGACTTCCCAGCTACACTCTATTGAACCGTCACAACCATGAAGCCGACGACGCCATAACGCGCGGCTGTTGCGGTGACCGTGGCTCGACCCGGGCTCAAGGCGATCGTTTCGCCCGTGATGGAATCCACGGAAAGAATGGAGGAGTCCGTCGAAGCCCAGGTGAAAGTGTCCTGCACGGCGACTTGACCGCCGCAAGTGCTCAGACTCACCTGGGGCACGAGGCGCCCCCCGATTGGCAGCGTCGCTTGAGCAGGGCTGAGGCTGATTCTCAATTCGAGGGTGCAAAAAACGGATCCCAGCACCGAATCCCGGACTACCTGAGAACCCACGCGGGCCTCGGCAACGAGGAGGCTCGAGCCTGCGGCGAGCGCCGTCAGGTAGCCGTCGGGTGTGCTGCTGATGATGGTGGGATTCCGTGAGACAAAAGTCGGTGGCGCATCGGGTGTTACGGTCTTGCCAGTAGAAGTTACGACGTGGGCATAGATCTGTAGCGAAGCACCCAACATGATACCGAATTCCGGCCCCGTGAACGGGCCGAAGCTGAGTCTCAGCGCCGGAGGATGTGGGACGGATTGATCAACGATCGTCCCGCTACAGGAGGCGGTTGTCAGCGCGGCGACAAGAACTGAAAGAGTCTTCATGAATGCAGCTCGGCTGCAGCAAATATACGGTAGGTGGCTTGAGGAAACGAGAATCCCCTTCGGCAGCACGCGTCAGCTCGTTGCGCCTAGGGCCGGGGTTCCAGGCGCCAGCGACCGTACACCGTCGCTGACACGGTAATCGATGGCGCTGTGATTTGCGTCCCCGGACCGACTGGAGCGCTCGCGCCCGTGACCACGACCTCAGCCAGGCCGCCGTAATACCGATACCGGTCGGTATCATCCGCCGATGTACTCAGGCTGACGAGGCGCCCTAATCGGCTCCCGCTCGCCACGGCAATCAGCTCCGCCCGATGTCGGGCCTGGGCCGTTGCCTCCTGAAGCGCCTCCTCCTGGGCGGGACGGAAGTCACTGGCACTGAATTGAATGGGATCCAATTCCGTGATGTTCAGCGCGAGGGCAGCATCAATGACCGCGCCGACCCGTCGCACGTCCGTGATATGGAGTTGAATGCTCTCGGAGGCACGGTACAGGGTATCGGGGGCCCATTGGTAGCAGGCACCGTTTGGTCCGGGCCCTATGCAGTGGCCGTTGGGAATCACGATCAGCCCCACTCGGCCATTCCACCAGTACCAACGGCTACCCGTGAACATCGAGTCGCGAGGGATTCCCAACGCTGAGAATGCGTTGCGGACCGAATCAGCACGGGCCGCCAACCGGCTGCCCGTCCGTGCCGGAGTCGAATCCACGACCGAAAAATGCAGGGTGAGGGCTGCCCGATCGGGGCGCACGCCCCTCGTGACTGTGGCGGAGGTGCGGACCTCGCCGCTGTCGGTCGCCTGACCGTAGGCCGGCCCTCCGTGGAGCGCGCTCAGGAGGAGCGTGACGAGCGTGAAAAGGACAACGCTACGGAGTGTCATGGTCGCGGGTTAGGTAGCGGGTCCATACCAGGGCTCATCTCGGCAGGCTCTAGTGAACCAAGAAGGACGAGGGTGCGCAGGGATCTTCTCATACCAGACTCGCGATGACCAGAACTGCAACGGCAGATCGCATAGAATGCGCCACGAGCACATCCTTGGTAGCTATGGGCTTCCGGCGCGCGGCAACCAGCGAGTGTGTCGGTACGACACGCGAAGTGTTCGGAGGACTTCAGCAGCGACGAGGTGGTGAGTGCTAACGTGGCCACGCTGCTATCGCGGCGCCCTCGCTTCGCGCGTTGCCGCTTTCATTTCCCGCACAAAGCCCGATAGATCCTCGCCGCGCGCGGCGCGCTGCACCACCGCCGATCCGCTGATCACGCCAGCCACTCCCATCCGGACGGCGGCATGCACCTGTTCCGGGTTGGAGATGCCGAAGCCGAGCACCGGTGGAGGGGCGCCGAACGAGCGCAGCTTGCCGATCAGCGCGGACTGATCCCGGCGGAGCTGCTCGTCGGCGCCGGTCACGCCCTCGCGCGAGGTGACATAAGTGTACGCTTCGCCGGCGGCCGCGATCGCGCGCAGCCGGGCGTCATCCGCGTTAGGCGGGGCGATGAACACGGGCGCGATGCCGTACGACCGGGCGGCTGCGCTGATCGGCGCGGACTCCGCCACCGGTAGGTCTGCCACCAGCACCGAATCCACGCCCGCCGCGATCGCTTCCGCGTAGAACTCCTCCGGCTCATGATGGCACACGAGGTTCGCATAGACGAGCAGCCCGATCGGGAGCTCGGGAAACTCCCCGCGAATCGCGGACACGATCGCCCAGCAATCCCGCCGGTGGACGCCCGCCGCAAGGGCACGCGTCGCCGCGGCCTGAATGACCGGGCCGTCCGCGATGGGATCGGAAAAAGGAAGGCCGAGCTCGAGCGCGTCCGCGCCTGCCGCCGCCAGCGAGCGGATCAGCGCGAGACTCCGCTCCACAGCGGGATCGCCCAGCATGGCGAAGGGGATGAAGGCGGCCTGGTTCGCCCGGGCGAGCCGCGCGAACATCCGGGCGTAACGCGCTGCGCGCGGGGCGTTCACGCCCGAGCTCCGTCGCGGTTGAGCTGCTTGAGCACCGTTTCCAGGTCCTTGTCGCCCCGGCCGGAGAGATTGACCAGCACGAGCTGCGGCTGTCGCTCCGATTGAATCACCCGCAGGGCCGCGGCGAGCGCATGGGCCGACTCGAGCGCCGGGATGATGCCCTCGGCCCGAGCGAGTGCGCCGAACGCGTCGAGCGCTTCCGCATCGGTGCAGGTGG
>DASYPD010000393.1:0-4709 GCA_036007005.1 Gemmatimonadales bacterium | reverse complement strand
TCCCGGAACGCGCCGTTGACCTCCTCGATGGTGGTGGGCTTTTCCACCACGCAGGTCAGGTCCATCAGCGACCCATCGCACACCGGCACTCGGTAGGCCACGCCGTCGATTTTTCCCTTGAGCTCCGGGATCACCAGCGCTGTTGCCTTGGCCGCGCCGGAGGTGGTCGGGATGATGGAGATCGCCGCGGCGCGCGCGCGCCGCAGATCCTTGTGCGGCAGATCGAGAATCTGCTGGTCGTTGGTGTAGGCGTGAATGGTCGCCATGAAGCCCCGCACCCAGCCGAAGCGCTCCTGAATCACCTTGACTACGGGCACCACGCTGTTGGTGGTGCAGCTCGCGTTGGAAATGACGTGATGCTGGTCGGGATCGTAGGCGATGTGGTTGACGCCATACACGATGGTGACGTCGTCCTTCTTGGCGGGGGCCGAGATGACCACCTTGCGGGCCCCGGCGGTGAGATGCTTGGCGGCCTGCTCGCGATCGGTGAAGCGTCCGGTGGATTCCAGCACGAAATCGACCTGCATCGCCTTCCAGGGCAGCGCGGCGGGATCCTTCTCGCAGAGAACCTTGAGCAGCTTCCCATTAACATGGATTCCGTCAGGCGCCGCCTCCACCGTCCCCGGAAAGCGGCCGTGCACGGAGTCGTACTTGAGGAGATGGGCGAGCGTCTTGGTATCGGTGAGATCGTTGACGGCGACGAACTCGAGCTCCCCGCCCCCCGAAATCGCGGCGACCCGCACCACGTTGCGCCCGATGCGGCCGAATCCGTTGATGGCGATCCGCTTCGTCATGCGGTGCTCCAGAAGGAATGACCCTTGGCCGGGGCAGCGAGCGCCGCGGCGAGCGGCCGCGGCGCGCGCGCGAACGTGAGGCCGGACACCGTGCCCGCTCCCGCCTCCAGCAATGCCGCCGCCGCCTCGGCGAGCGTCGCGCCGGTCGTGAACACGTCGTCCACCAGCACGGGACGCGCGGGCACCGCTCGGGCGCGGAACGCACCGGCGAGATTGGCGCGGCGCGCCTCGGGCGGCAGCGCGGTCTGCGTCGTGGTCTCCCGCCGGCGCTCGAGCGCCATTTCCCATACCGCCACGCCCCACCGGCGGCTCAGTGCCCGGGCCAGCACGGCGCTCTGATTATAACCCCGGCTGCGGAGGCGGGCTTTCCCGAGCGGGATCGGAATCAGGGTGATTCCCGGCTCGCAGCGCAGCAGGCGCTGCAGCGTCAGCGCCATCGCCTCGCTCACCCGCCACCAGCCTTCGTACTTGAGCAGATGCACCGCACGGCGCGCCGCCTCATCGAGCCAGACCGCGCTGCGTACCGCCTCGAAGCCCTGGGGCCACGCGGTGCAGAGCCGGCAGTCGATTCCCGGAGTCAGCGGCTGGCCGCAGCGCGAGCACTGCGGTTCCGGTAAGGCGGTCCAGCGATAGCGGCAGGGAGCGCAGATCAATAGATCTTGGGGGCCGGCTTCCACCGGCCCCTGGCAAAGCAGACACTCGCCGGGAAGCAGCCAGCGTTCGACGGCCGCGAGCGCGGCGCTGAGCTCACGCCAGCGCGGTACGGATAGCGGCACGCATGACCTCGCGCGGAGCGACACGATCGGGAAACCAGAGCTCGAACGCGGCCGCGCCCTGCTCCAGCAGCACCTCGCGGCCGTCCGCGGCGCTCGCGTTGGCCGCCCGCATCGCATGCACCCACGCCGTTTCGCCGGGACAATAGACCAGATCGAGCGCGCTGCGCGCGTTAGGCGCTTCGGCGGGATTGAGCGGCAAGGGATCTTCAGGACGGAGCCCGAGCGGGGTACAGTTGAGCACCACCTGACACGCGCCGAGTTGGGTGAGCTCGAGCCCCAGCGCCGCAGCCGCCTGCTCCAGCTCCGCGGCCCGCCCGGCGCTCCGCGAGCGCACCGCGATCCGCGCGCCAGCCTGCCGGGCTGCCTGGAGCGCCGCTCGCGCGCTGCCTCCCGTGCCGAGCAGCAGCCAGTCGCTGCCAACCGGCCCCATGCGGCTGAGCACGGTCAGGATCGCCCCGCTGTCGGTCTCGGCGCCCTGGAGTCGTCCGTCCTGTCCCCAGAAGGTGTTACACACCGGTGCACTGGATTCGCCGTGGCGGGCTACTACCTCGGCGGCGCGTGTCTTGTGAGGGATGGTGACGTTGCCGCCTCCGCCCTGGCGCGCCAGCGTCAGCATCAGCTCGTCGAGCGATTCGGCGCTGCAACGCAGAGGGATGTACACCGCATTGAGACCGAGCGCGTGGAAGGCGGCGTTCTGCATGAGCGGAGAGAGGGAGTGTGCGACGGGATCGCCGAGGATGGCGAAGACGCGGGTCGTACCGCCGATCTCCATCAGGCGGTGCCCGCGAGGCGGGTCACGACGGCGGGCATCAGCTCGGCGAGCTGCCGATAGGTCTCCCGGTATTCATCGAGCTCCGCGCCAAAGGGGTCGGCGATCTCCGCCCGCTCCGGCTCGCGACCGGCGTATTCACCCAGCAAATGGGCGCGCGACCCCGCGCCGAGCTCGCGGACCCTGCCGAGCTGCATGCGGCCCATCGTCAGGATGATGTCGGCCTCATTGACCAGATCCCGGGTCAGCAGCCGCGCGCGATGCGCCGAGAGATCGAGGCCGCGTTCGAGCATCACGAGGTAGGCGCCTTCCGAGGCCGCCGCTCCCTCCCAGGCTCCCACGCCCGCGGATTCGACCGTGATCCCCTGCACGCCGGAGGCCTCGAGGGCCTGGCGCAACATGGCTTCGGCCATCGGGCTGCGGCAGGTATTTCCGCTACAAACGAGTAGGACGTGTTTGGGCAATGGGCTATTGGCTATTGGCTATGGGCTACTGGCTATTGGTTACTGGTCACTGGTCACCGGTCACTGGTCACTGGTCACTGGTCACTGGTTACGGTGCCAGCCGTCCGACAGCCGTCCGCAGCTCGGCCCGCGGCAGTGCGCCCTCTCTGATCAGGGACGCCTGAGGACCGGTGCAGTCCACGATCGTCGAGGGCGGCACATTGCCGAGCGTACCTCCATCGAGCACCAGCAACTCGCCGGCCGCTACGGCCGCCTGGAAGAGCGCCACGAGCTGCTCCGCACCGGGAGCCGGCGGCGAGCCGGGGATATTAGCGGAGGTCGAGGTGAGCGGCTGATCGAGCAGCGCGATCAAGCGCTCCACCGCGCGATGCGAGGTGTGCCGCACCGCGATGCCGCCCTCCGGGCCACGCAGGCCGTCGGGTAGTTTGCCTTCCCCGCCCCGCAGCACCAGCGTGAGCGGGCCGGGCCAGAACGCCTGCGCCAGCGCATGCGCCGCGGGCGTGAAGACCAGCCCGGCGAGTTCTGCCATCCGGCGGCTCGCCACCAGGAGCAAGAACGGCTTGCCCGCCTTGCGTCCCTTGAGCGCCGCGAGCCGCGCGAGCGAGCGCGTTTCCGCGGCGCAGCCCAGGCCGTAGACGGTTTCGGTGGGATAGCCGAGCAAACCCTGGCGTCCGAGATGCTCCAGAACCGGTGGTGCGGCGCGTTCGGCATCGGCAGGAGTCTTGAGCGGCAGCATCATCGCCGGGCTTGGGCCAGGGCCTCCGCCAGCCGGAAATCCTCGGGGGTGGTGACTTTGAGATTAAGGCTGCTATCCGGAATCAGCACCACTTTCCCGCCCGCCTGCTCGACGAGCTCCGCCTCGTCCGTCGCCACCAACCCGGCCGAGCGGGCTCGCGCAAACGCATCCTCCAGCATGGCCCGAGGAAATCCCTGCGGAGTTTGCGCGCGCCAGAGCGTCGCCCGCGGGACCGTGCGCAGCACGGGCGCCGGCAGGCTCTGCTCGACCAATCCGGCTTCCTTGAGAGTATCAGAGACGGGTACCGCGGCGATGGCCCCGACGCCACGCCGAGCCTCCGCCAGAACCGCATCGATCAGCACGGCCTCCGGGAAAGGACGGGCACCATCGTGCACCAGCACGATGGAGCAGGAATCCGGCAGCACCCGCAGTCCCGCCTCGACCGAGTCCATCCGCTCCGCACCGCCCGCTACCGACTGCAGCCGCTCGCCCAGCAGCTCGGCGAGCCACGGCGGTGGCGTCGTCGCCTCCGCTTCGGGGAGCACCGCGATGACCCGCGCAACCGCAGGATGAGACAGGAAGGGACGCAGGGCGTGCAGGAGCAAGGGGACGCCGGCGAGCGGACGGAATTGCTTGGGAAGCTCGCTGCCGCAGCGCTCTCCGCGGCCGGCAGCCACCACCACGACGCCGACGTCAGGCGGCAAGGGCGCGCACCAGCTCGTCAACGTGGGACAATGGTGAGGTCGCTGCGGACGGTGAGGTCGCTGAACGACTGGAGCAAAAGACCCTTCGAAAGCCAAGTCGGGTTGCTTCGGTGATCCTGCGGTCCATCCCACTGACGGGACGAATTTCTCCGCCCAGGCCGATCTCGCCGAGGTAGAGCGCATCGGGGGGAGTGGGCGTGTTATGCAGACTGGACAACAGCGCGGCGGCGACCGCGAGATCGGCGCCCGGCTCGCGCAATCGCACCCCGGCAGTGACCTGCACGAACACGTCGAGCTGGGCGAAGTTGGCGCCGCCCCGGCGCTCGAGCACCGCGAGCAGCACCGCCAGCCGCTTGGGATCGATCCCGGTGGCGACCCGCTGGGGCGTGCCGTAGCCCGAGGGCGCCGCCAGCGCCTGCACTTCGACCAGCACGGGCCGGGTTCCCTCCATCAGCGCGGTGACGGC
>DASYPD010000392.1:0-7283 GCA_036007005.1 Gemmatimonadales bacterium | reverse complement strand
AAGGCGAATCAGCGGCGCATGTAGCAGGCGGACTCCCCACTTCCTGGCGAACGGGGTATTCGCTTCGCGGCCACCCGGCATGTAGCGCGAGCCCTGGACGTGCGCGCAGCCGGAGTCGAGCGCGGCGAGGAAGCGCGGGATCGCCTCCGGGTCGTCCTTGTTATTGCCGTCCATCGCGATCACGCCCGCATAGCCCTCGCGCAGGGCAAAGTCGAAGGCCATGAGCATCTGCGCCCCGAGCCGTCCGGGCCCTTCCTTGACAAGCAGCGCCCGTACGCCCCTGGGCAACAAGTTCGCCTCCGCGGTGGAGCCGTCGGTACTGCCTCCGTCGGCGATGACGATATCGACGTCGTGGCCATACGGGACGGTCCGCTCCAATTGCGCGAGCAGCCGCTGTCCCTCATTGATGACGAAGACGGCCAGGCAGTAGCGCGAGCGACGTGGCCGGAATGCCACCAGCCGGTGAGCGGGCACATACCGCTCGGCGGTCGCGCCGGTCAGCCGGGCGCTCCGCGTCAACGATCGCTCTCGACCGAGTGACCTACGACGTTTCTCCGCTCCTCGTCGGCGATCAGCACCGAGCTGTTCCGCTCCTCCAGCACGTAATAGAGCGGCCCCTCTTTCACTTCGCCCAGCAGCCGGCCGAGGTACTCGCTCAGCACCGTGAGGATGAGGAACAGGAAGAAGAAGGCGACTGCAGATTGCAGCGACAGGGTGACCCAACCCTCCGCGACCCGGGGCTTGAGCAGATAAATCAGCACGATGTAGCCCATGTAGAGCAGGTACAATCCGCTGATCAGCATGGCGAGCCAGGTCACCAGGCGGAGCGGTCGCGTCGAGTTCGCCACCACGATGTTGATCGCGAGGGTGATCGACTCCACCACACTCTTGTGGCGGGGGGGCTGCCGGCGGGTGACCGGATCGTATTCGAAGCCCTGATTGCCGTAACCCACGTACGCGCTCAGGGTGCGCAGATAGCGCGTCCGGTCCTTGACCTGCACGACCGCGTTGAGCGCCTGCCGGCTCAAGACCCGGAAGTGGGTCGAGTTGCGGGGGAGTTGGAATCCCAGCAGGCGGTTGCAGATCCCATAGAACAACCCCGCGCCGAAGCGCAGCCAGAGCGGCTCGCCCCGCCGGTTGCGGCGGATCCCGAAGACGATGCCGGTGCCGCTGCGAGAGCGCTCGACCAGCGCCGGCACCAGGCCGGGCGGGTCCGAGTCTGGCAGCACGACCGCGACGTAATCGCCGATGACGCTGTCCAGTCCCGCCGAGATCGCCGTCTCCTGGCCGAAACGGCGGGAAAGCCGGATCAGCCGGATGCAGGAATACCGGCGCAGCTGGGCGGAAGCGCGCTCGACCGTGTCGTCCCGCGAGCCGTCGTCCACCAGCACCAACTCGTAATTGGTATAGCCCTCGGACAGCATCCGCATCGTCTCGTCCACGAAGGCGTCCACGATGTCGCCATCGTCGTGCAGCGGGGCGACGACGGAGACGAACAGGTCGGCGGCGGCCGGCTTCATGCAGTCTGCCGCGCGGGGTCGGCGCGGACCTCGTCGATGACGTCGTAGATGCAGTCGAGTTTGGCGCCGATCAGGCAGGACAGCCGCGGCATGCCGTAGTCCCGGCGGAAGAGGATCGGCCGGCTGTCATCGACCTCGCTCCGGGGCAATACCGTCTTGATCTCCCAGAGGGAGCCCGCGTACCGGCACTCGGCCAGCCCCGGGAGGTAGCGGATCGCGTCCCGCAGCATGGGCGCGTAGCGGCTGCGCCGCTCAAACCGGTCCAGCAGCGCGTAGGGATCGGGCGGCGGAGCATCCGCGCGGTCCAGCCATTCCGCGTGCGGCGTGTAGCGCACATGGGTGAGCGAGTGCGCGCCGAGCGGCGGAAACGGCATGCAGGAGAAGAAGGGACCACACATGACGGTCACGCCCATCCGGTCGAACGGCGGGGGCACTTCCAGCAGCGCGATCTCGGTGACCTCGTGCTTGAGCGGGATGGGCGCGATCCCCGATTCGGCGAGCAACCGGTTGGTCCGGGAATAGACACAGGAGAAGACCCTGGCCGCGCGAATCGTGCGCTCGCCATCGACCGAGCTCAAGCTGACCTCGACGCCGCCAGCCACGGCGCGGAGGCGTCGCACCGGAGATCCCAGCGACAGCGAGACACCGGCGCGAGAGAGCGCCCCGCGCTGCTGCTCCCGCAACGGGCGCGCATCGAGCGCGTATTCCGTGACCCGGAACACCCGCTCGATGCGCTGGGGATCGAAGAGCCGCGCCACCTCCGGCGGCGCCGCTTCAAGCGGGGCACCAATCCGCTCGCAGAAGCGCGCGAATTGCGCCGCGGTCACCTTGGAGCCGCGGCGCGCGATGGCGTAATAGTGGTCGAAGCTGTCGACAATGCAGCCGGGATGATCCGCGATGAAGCGGGAGAAGTTGAGGCTGGAGCGCAACCCGGTCAGCAGGCTGCGCGGATAGTGGTAGCCGTGATGCACCCGGGCCTGGTTCACGTACGACGCGCGCTGCAGCAGCTCGTCGCTCGCTTCCAGCACCGCGACCTGCTCGCCTTCCGTCCTGGCCAGGTAGCTGGCCAGGCTGCAGCCGTAGAATCCGCCGCCAATGACGATGCTGTCGAGATCGGTCGCCTGCATGTGGGTATTGGCTTCACCTCCGCTTAGTATATAGCGCGGACTGACCGACCCTGCTGGTGCCCCGGTTTCTGCCCCGCACGTGAGAGGGTGAAAGATGGCCGCGACGGGAGACCAGGTCCATTCCCCTTTCCGCCCCACGCAGCGCGAGGTCGCCGTCATCGCCGCCCTCGCGATCCTCGTATTCGTCCTGCGTGCCGTCGCCCTCGACGCCGATCCCTTCAGCGACACCGATTGGGGGTTCATCGAAGACTGGGGCAATTACTGGAAGAATGCTCGCCTGCACGCCTTGTGGGGCATCTGGAGGCTGGACGACCACAACATCGGACTCTTTCTAACACCCGCCTACACGCTCGCGATGCGCGCGGCATTCGCCCTGCTCGGCGTTGGGCACGCCCAGGCCTGCCTCGTCAACGCCCTCTCCGGCACCGCCACGGCGCTGCTGGTCTACGCTCTCGCGCGCGCCGGCGGATCGCCGCGGACTGCATTGTTTGCCGGGCTCCTCATGGGGATGAATCCGCTGGCCGTCGTCTATGATCGATCCGCCTACCCCGAGTCATTCCAGCTCTTGTTCATGGTTCTAGCCGTGTGGTCGATCGTCCGCGCGAAGCCCACTACGTTGGGGGCCATAGTAGGTGGAGCGATGCTCGCGCTCGCGATTCTCGCCAAGATCACGGGGTTGGTGATCATTCCCATTGTGGCCCTCGCGTGGCTCACTCGCTTTGCGGCGAGCCGATGGCTCGGTCTCTCGCCGCGCTTCTCGTTGCGCCAGTGCCTGAGCTTCGCGGCGGCGGCGGCAGTGGTGCTGGCCGGCTATGCGCTGCTCTACGCGTGGCCGCACCGGGCGGAGATCGTGAGTCAGTTCAACAGTGCATATAGGGTAACCGGCGCGTTCTCGCCCACCGGCGCCGGTGCGCGCTGGCCGGATCGGGTCGCCCTATTTGGCTGGCCCGCCTTCGGATTTCGCCTCAACGGCTTTTTTCGGCTCGCCTGGCCGCTTGTAGGTTGCACCGCTCTGCTCGGTGCCGGCCGCTTGACCAGGACGTTGCGCCAGCCGCTTGGTCAAGTCGAGCTGGTATGCTGGTGCTGGCTCGGGTTCGGCTTGCTGTACCTCGGCAGCCAATACTTCCAACCCGACCGCCGCTTCCTCTTTCTGCTCCCGCCGGTCGCGGTATTGAGCGCTCTGCTGCTCGGGCAGCGTGTCGTCATTGCCGAGAGTGCGTGGCGCTCCCCAGCGATGCGCAGAGTCTCCGGAGCGGCAGCCGGGGCGCTGCTCGCGGGTGTGGCCGCCTTCTACTCGGTTCCTCTCGCGGTCTATAAGGTCATCGGGCTCGGTGGGCACCTGGGTCGAGCCTGGGATTACGCCGCCGCGGCAAGTGTCATTGTCACCACGGCAGTCGTATTAGGCGCCGCGGCGGGAGCCCTGGCGATTCAGCGCTTGCGCTGGAGCCCATCATTCGGGCATTACGGCGCGCTCGCGGCGGTGGCGGTCACGCTTGCGCTGCTGCACTGGGGACGGGAGCTGAAACATCGCCTGTACGGCATGCGAAACGTCGCGGCCGCCATCGCCAGACTCACGAACCGCTGGCCACCCGCGGAGCGGGTGATGGTGGGATGGTCGGCCCCGACGCTGGTGATGGGCACTCAGGTCATTGGGGCCAGTTTCGAGCTCAAGGAGCCGCGGGCGGTGGAGCGGTTCGAAGCGACCCTGGAGAGTTACGCGGGGACGCCAGGCCGGCCGGTACGGATGGGCCCGATCTGGCAACGACCCGACCGGCCCGTCAAGTTGCTCTGCGGGGACTTCCCGATATTCCCGGACGCCAAGGGCGCAGCGGGAATCATGATCCACCTGTACGTGGTTCCCAACCACCTCGAGGAGTGCCGCGCCGCGGTCCGCGCCGTCACAGGCCTTCCGCGAGCCGCGTCGCATTCGCCATCAATGTGAAGGTCAGGTTCTTCGCAGGCAGAGAGGGAAAGCTCGCCCCATCGACGATGTAAAGGTTCTCGAACCCACGGCTCTTGCCGTCCGGTGCGCAAGTGAATCCCCCCTTGCCCCCCTCTACGGTCATCGGCAGCGTACCAGCGTAATGCACGCTCGCACCTTTGGGCCGGATACGCGTCATGCGGGGCGGCACGAAACAGCCTAGCCCGCGGAGCGCTCGCTTCAGGATCCCCACCGCAAAGCTGAGCTCCGCCGACTCTCCCGGATCATCCACATAGCGAATGACCAGCTCGGTGTCCTCGGTTCCGGGAATCGGCCTGAGTGTCAGGTGACTCTCGCTCCGCCGCCGGTCGGGCAAATTCAGATTCACCACGCCGAGCCCCGCGCGCATTGCGCGAAACACTCCCAGCGCCCCACGCAGGTCGAGCGGCAAGCTCTGCACGATGGGGTGGATCGAAGCAGCCTTGAGCGTCGTGATCTGCCCGTGGACGTAGTCGCGCGGCGCGTTCCGCTCGATGCCGAAGGCGAGGTGATGGAACTGGTAGCTCGCCGTTTCGATGCCGCGCCCGATCAGCCGCGGCGTGAGGAAGGGAACATGCACCTGCCGGTTGTCCATCAGGCCGGGGAGGACCGCTACCTGGCCGGTTCGTCGATACACCGAATCGAGCACCAGCTTCGACGTCGCCAGGGTCCCGGCCGCGAGGGCAACTACCTCGGCCTGAAACTCCACCGCCGCACCATCGGCAAGACGGCGAGCTACCAGCTTGCCAATTCGCCCGCTCTCGTTGACCTCGAAGTAGCGGACCAGCACACCGGGCACGTAGCGGAACTGCGGTTTCGCCTGGCATTCGCGCAGCGTGACAGCCGGGCCGTAGATCGAATCCGTGGGGCACCCCCAGAGACAGCGCCCCAATTGGGAGCACGCCTTGCGGCCGGCGTAGTCCTCACTGAGCGTCGCCACCCGCGAGCGGCCGAGGTAGAAGCGCAGCTTGCGGTTGAGCCGGTCGCGGCGCTCGTGGTAGCGGTCCCAGAGCCAGCGGGAATGCGGATCGAGCGGGAGCGGTTGGAGGTAGCTCTCATCGAAAGGCATGAATCGTTCGAGATCGTCGCGCAGCGCACCGATCCCGATCCGCCGGGCGACTTGCGCATAGCAGCGCTGCATCACCGCGTACTCGACTGGAAAATCCTCCAGATCGAACCGGTTGAAGGCATAGGCGCCCGCCGTCCACGCTTCGGCAAAGCCTCCCCGTGCAAAGCTGAAGTGCGGCTCCATCGCGGTGGCGCTCGCGGCAAAGCCTTCCGGGACGTCGAAGACGTAATGCTTGCTGGGAGGATGACCGTAATAGGCGGAACCGGCTGCCGGATAAACCACTCCTTCGCCGCGCGCGCCCAGGAAATAGCCCGCGGGATCGGGCAACCGGGATTTGAGCTGATCGAATGAGGCGTCAGGCAGCACCGGCGCCGGGCCCTCGTGGCCTACGTCGAGCATGGTTACCTGGTGGCCTCGTTCGAGTGCCGTCAGCGCGAAATGCACGCCGGAGGCGCCGGACCCGACGACGAGAATGCCGCTCATCGCGGCCGACTGGTCAGCAGACTCAGCAAATGAAGCGGTCCCAGGAGCATGATTCCGGCGACGAGACACACGGCGCTCGCCAACATTGTCGCTGCCATCCCCGCCCCAATGGCTGGGCGGCGTCCCAGCATGGCCGAGTTGAGTCGCGCGGCGCTGGGCGGGCTGTTCTCCAGGATCGCGAGCAGGAGAATCAGCCTTCTGCGCAGCGGCGCCGACGGCCGGAACATACGGGCGTATGCATCGGCCATCCGCGCCGGAAGGGCGCCGACTCGCGCCATGCGAAGCAGGCTCCGATCGATGAGGGGAAGCACGTGCTCCGTTGCGGTTGCTGCCGATTGCCAGGCTCGCTCGTAGCAGCTCACCACGTACTCGGAAGGATCCGCGTCAATCAGATAACGGCACAAGGCGCGGCACTCGGCGAGCAGCGCCGGGCGCACGGAATTCACCCGCGTCATTCGCTCGCCTCGGCCAGCATCTCCGCGATACCCAGCATGGGCGCCGGGAGCTGAGCAAGGAACGCATCCGACGCCGCAAGGCTGGGATTGGCGAAGAGAGCCAGCTGACCCGCCGTGAAGGGAAGCAGCGGAAACAGGATGGGCTCGAGCATGCCGAGCGCCAGCCTCGTGGGTTTCAGCGGGAGATGGCGGAAGCGTGGGTGACCAGGCTTCCGGGCTGCCCGGATGCGGGCCAGCAATTCCTCCAGGGTTACTGTCTCCGGTCCGCCTGCCTCGATCGCGTGTCCGCCCCACCGCTCGATGGCCAAGGCTGCGACCAGCAAGCGGGACAGATCTTCGACGTGAATCGGCTGCACGAGCTGCTCACCCCTCCCGAAGAGCAGCGGTACCGGCAGCAGCGCCAGCCGCCGGAGACTTAGCAGTGCCGGACTGCCAGGTCCGAGCACGACCGTCGGACGCACGATGAGCCAATTCATCCCGGAGCTCTGCACCAGCGTTTCGGCCGCGAACTTGGCTGCTGCGTAATGGTAGTGCGGACGGTCCCGATAGGTGACTGCGATGCTGCTGACGAAGAGAAACCGTCGTACTCCGGCTTGCTGCGCACGCTCGAGCAAATGTCGGGTCCCTTGGAGATTCACCTCGAGGTGTACCTTCGCCCGGACCTTGCCC
>DASYPD010000391.1:0-3863 GCA_036007005.1 Gemmatimonadales bacterium | reverse complement strand
CCGACTTCCGTGCAGCGGCGCGGCTGGGAATCCATCCGGCAAGGCAGCGACACGCTCATCGCGGCCCCGACGGGTTCAGGAAAGACCCTCGCTGCCTTTCTGATCGCGCTCGATCAATTGCTCTGCGAATCCCTGGCGGCTGCGTTACCGGATGAAGTGAGGGTCATTTATGTCTCGCCCCTCAAGGCGTTGAGCGCCGACATCCACAAGAACCTCGCGGAGCCGAGACGGGAGATCCGCCGGCTGGCCGAGGCGATGGGCTATGGGGCCCCGCACATCACCGCGGCGGTCCGCTCCGGCGATACCACGGCTGCCGAGCGGCTGGCGATGCTCAAGACACCCCCGCACATCCTGGTCACCACGCCGGAGTCGCTTTATCTGCTGCTCACGGCGGAGCGGAGCCGCGCGATGCTGCGCAGCGCGCGCACCGTCATCATCGACGAGATCCATTCGGTGCTGGAGACGCGGCGGGGCGCCCACCTCGCCTTGAGTCTCGAGCGGCTCGATCACGTGGCAGGGCGGCGGCTGCAGCGGATCGGTCTCTCGGCGACCCAGCGGCCCATCGAGGAGGTAGCCCAGTGGCTGACGGGCGCGGGAGCAACGCCCTCGATCATCGATGCAGGCCACCGGCGTGAGCTCGATCTCGATCTCGAGCTGCCGGGCTCTCCGCTGCAATCGGTCATGTCGGCGGAAGTGTGGGGGGAGCTCTACGATCGACTGACCGGGCTGATCCAGCAGCACCGCACGACACTCGTCTTCGTCAACACGCGCCGCCTCGCGGAACGCGTGGCCCGGCAGCTCGCCGATCGCCTGGGTGAGGCAGCGGTGACCGCCCATCACGGCAGCTTGGCCAAGGAGGCGCGGTTGGACGCGGAGGAGCGTTTGAAGAGCGGCGGGCTCCGCGCCCTGGTCGCCACGGCCTCGCTGGAGCTCGGCATCGACATCGGCCACGTCGATCTGGTCTGCCAGCTCGGCTCGCCCCGGCGGATCGCGACCTTGCTGCAGCGGGTGGGACGCTCGGGTCACACCGTTCACGGGAAGCCGAAGGGCCGCATCTTCCCGCTCACGCGCGACGAGCTGGTCGAGTGTACCGCGTTGCTTCGCGCGATCGCCAAAGGCGAGCTCGACCGCGTGATCGTCCAGGAGCAGCCCCTCGACGTCCTGGCGCAGCAAATCGTCGCCGAGACCGCCGCGGAGCCCTGGATGCTGGATGGGCTCTTTCAGCTCTTTCGCCGGGCCCGACCGTATCGCGCGCTCACGCGCGAGCGCTTTGACGCGGTGACCGAGATGCTCGCGAATGGTTTCGTCACCCGGCGCGGCCGGCGGGGCGCCTTGGTGCATCTCGATGCGATCAATGGGCGCATTCGCGGACGGCGCGGGGCCCGGCTCACCGCGCTCACTTCCGGCGGCGCGATCCCGGAGAATGCGGACTACCGGGTCGTGCTGGAGCCGGAGGGCACCTTCGTCGGCACGCTGAACGAGGACTTCGCCATCGAGAGCCTGCCGGGAGACATCTTTCAACTCGGCAACGTGTCCTGGAGGATGCTGCGGATCGAGCGCGGCACGGTACGGGTGGAGGATGCCCGAGGCCAGCCGCCCACGGTTCCCTTCTGGCTCGGCGAGGCGGCCGCGCGCAGTCCGGAGCTTTCTGCCGAGGTCTCGGCCCTGCGCGCCGAGCTCGAACCGCGACTCGACGACCGCGACGGCGCGGTGCGCTGGCTCGAAGCAGAAGGCATCCCGCGCTCCGCCGCGGAGCAGCTCGTCGAGTATCTGAGCGAAGCCCGCCGGCTGCTGGGAGTGCTGCCGACCGGAGACACGCTCGTTGCGGAACGCTTTTTCGACGAGGCGGGCGGGATGCAGCTCGTGCTGCACGCTCCGCTCGGAAGCCGGATCAACCGCGCCTGGGGCCTGGCGCTGCGCAAGCGATTCTGCCGCCAGTTCAACTTCGAGCTGCAGGCGGCAGCGACCGAAGACGCCGTGCTGCTGTCGTTGGGACCGCAGCATTCTTTTCCCCTCGACACGGTGTTCCGCTTTCTCCACTCCCATTCCGCCCGTGAGATTCTCATTCAGGCGGTGCTTGACGCACCCGTCTTCGCCACGCGCTGGCGCTGGAACGCGAACGTCTCGCTGGCGGTTCCGCGCTACCGGAGCGGCAAAAAAGTACCGCCCCCGCTGCAGCGCATGGAATCCGAGGATCTCCTGGCCGCGGCGTTTCCGGATGCGGCGGCGTGCCTCGAGAATATTCCGGGCGACCGGGAGATCCCCGACCATCCGCTGGTGCAGCAGGTCCTGGAGGATTGTCTCCATGAGGCCATGGACGTGGATGGCCTCGAGCGGATGCTCCGCGCCATCGAGTCAGGTGAGATCACCTGTGTCGCGCGAGACCTCCCGGAACCTTCTCCGCTGGCCCACGAGATCCTCAACGCCAAGCCTTATGCGTTTCTCGACGACGCACCCTTGGAAGAGCGCCGCACCCAGGCGGTCCAGACGCGCCGGGCCTTTGAGCCCGGATCCGCCGACGATCTGGGAACGCTCGATGTCGAAGCCATCGCGAGGGTGCGCGATGAGGCTTGGCCCGAAGTCGAACACGCCGACGAGCTGCACGATGCGCTGATGGTCTCGGGCTTTCTGACCCAGCCCGAAGGTCGCGCGGGCCGGGCGGGCAGCTCCTGGGAGAGCTATTTCGACGAGCTGAGACACGACCGGCGCGCCGAGGCCATCCGCGGGCTGTGGGTCGCCGCGGAGCGAGTCTCACTCGCGCGCGCGCTGCCCGAGCCGGAAGCAGTGCGGGAGCTGCTCAGGGGCCGGCTCGAGATCCTGGGTCCAACCACCGCCGCGGCTCTCGCCGCGTCGCTCAACCTCGGGTCTCCCGAGGTCGAACATGCGCTGCTCGCTCTCGAGGGCGAGGGCGTTATCCTGCGCGGGAAGTTCACGCCCGGAAGCACCGAGCTCGAATGGTGCGAGCGGCGGCTGCTGGCACGGATTCATCGCTACACGCTGAATCGGCTCAGATCCGAGATCGCCCCTGTCAGCACCGGCGATTTCCAGCGCTTTCTCTTCGGCTGGCAGCGGGTATTGCCGGGGGATCGGGTGGGCGGGCTCGAAGGATTGGGAGCGGTCCTCGAGCAGCTCGATGGCTATGAGGTGCCCGCGGGCGCCTGGGAGTCCGAAGTGCTCGGGGTCCGCTGCGAGGAGTACGACCCGGCGCTGCTCGATATGCTCTGCCTGACCGGAAGGGTCGCTTGGGGCCGCTTGTCGGCTCCCTCCGTTCCATCAAACAGCGAGGCCGGATCGCCGGGAGCCCGGCCGATCCGTAGCACGCCGATCGGCCTGTTCAGTCGCGAGCACGAGGCGCTCTGGCTGCAGCTCGCGCCGGCACGGGCAACGGAACGGCTGTCCGCCTATGGCGCGGCGGTGCTCGAGGTGCTCCGAAGTCGCGGTGCGTCGTTCCTCTCGGAGCTCGTGGCGGCGGCGGGACTGCTTCCGACGCAAGTCGAGCAGGCACTGGGCGAACTTACCACGCTCGGCCTGGTGACTTCCGACAGCTTTGCCGGACTGCGGGCCCTCTTGACGCCGTCCGAGAAGCGGCGGCCCATCGGACTACGAGCGACCCGAAACCGAAGCGCTCCGTTTGGATTCGAGAGTGCGGGACGCTGGTCGTTGCTGGGCAGGATTCAGGATTCAGGATTGAGCGGCGAGGCACCCGACGCTCAGGCCTTGGAGTCCTACGGGAGGATCCTGCTGCGACGCTATGGCGTCGTCTTTCACCGCCTGCTCGCACGAGAAAGTATCGGGGTACCCTGGCGCGAGCTGCTGATGGTGTATCGCCGGCTGGAGGCGCGCGGGGAGCTGCGGGGAGGCCG
>DASYPD010000390.1:0-4787 GCA_036007005.1 Gemmatimonadales bacterium | reverse complement strand
CCCCAGCCCCCGCCCTGCGGCTTGACGGCGAGGATCTGCGGACGCAAGACCAGATATAGGGCCATGAGCATATCGAACCCGATGGCCAGCGCGGCAAGGCGCGCCTTCCAGCCGACCACGATGAGCACGGGCGCCAGCACTTCGGCGAGGTAGGCGCCGTAGGCCAGGAAACCCGGCAGGCCGTGCGCAGCCAGCGGCTGTTTGATCCAGTCGACGCCGTGGGTGAGCTTGAAGACACCGTGGAAGAGCACTACCCCGCCGAGCGCGAGCCGCAAAATCAGTTTGCCGAGATCTTCACGGTTGTGCATGGCTGCCTCAGCTCATCCGCAGGCCGACTGAAAAGTTTCCCCGATATCCCTGAGCGGCACGCTCCACTCGCAGCAGCAAGCCCTCGCCGCTGTTGCCCGCGCGGTAGATCCCATCCTGCGGATTGAGGGTGTCGCGCTTTCCCTTGCTGTTGTACGGCGGGTTGCCGTGAACCAGATCCGTGAGAGCGTCATCGAAATAGAGCTGCGAGGTGAACTCCCTGCCCCCACGGTTGCTGTGCGGAACCCGCACCTTGAAGTGGATGTGCACCGTACGACCCCGGTACCATCCGGGATAAACGGTAAGAAACTCCACCTGGCCATTCCGGTCAGTCACTTGGTAGCCCCGCAGGAACTGCTTGCCCCGAGTGTCGAAGCGGTCGTTGTTGTCGCGCACGTCGGAATAGACGCCCAGGGCATCGCATTGCCAGACATCCACCAGCGCTCCGGCGAGCGGAGCGCAGCTGGCGCCCTCGACCCGCCCGACACTAATCCCCAAGTGGAGCGGGATGCCCGCGGAGAGCAGCTGCGTCGCCGGATCGAGCCGGATGTCCGCCCGATTGAGCCGCTCATCGACGAAGTACGGCCCTTCGGTTTGCGCCGGAGTTGCCACACAATCGAACTGATCCGCCGCACCGGTCGGGCTGCTCAACGGTACGCGACCGGCCCAAGCCGCCACGCCCGCCACGCCCAGCATTCCCAGCACTTCACGACGCGTAAGCTGCTCTCTCTTCGGCTCCCTCATCGGCCCCTCCTCGGCAGCGCTGTGACCCAATGTATGCTTGCGCAATTGAGTCGCGCCAATACTTTGTTGTGATCGATTAATCGGTTTCTCTTATTAAGCAGATCGCCACCATGGAGCTTCGCCATTTGCGCTACTTCGTAGCCGTCGCCGAGGAGCTGCATTTCGGCCGAGCGGCTCTCCGCCTGCACGTAGCGCAGCCGGCCTTGAGCCAGCAGATCCAGCAGCTCGAACGGGAGCTTGGCGTGCTGCTGCTGGCCCGCACCAAACGCCGGGTAGCGCTGACCGATGCGGGCTCGGTGTTCCTGGCGGAGGCTCGCCGCACCCTCGCCGCGGCCGACGCGGCCGTGCGAGTGGCACGCCGAGCGGCGGCGGGGGAAACCGGGCGGTTGCGGATCGGCTACGTCGATCTCGCTACCTGGCTCAGCTTCCCGGCCATCCTCCGCGCCTATCGGGAGCGCTTTCCGGCCGTCGAGGTGACGCTCACCGAGCTCCATCGCGAGCCCCAACGCGAAGCGCTGCTGAGTGGCGAGCTCGACGTGGGATTCTTCAGTCTCAAGGAAAACGAAGCTGGCCTCACCGGCGCGCGAGTGGCCTCCGATCCTTTGGTTGCCGCATTGCCGGCGGGCCATCGGCTCGCCGCAAAGGCGCGCGTGACGCTGCGGGAGCTGGCGGAAGAGCCGTGGGTGCTTTTCCCGCGGGAGCTCAAGACGAACTATGTCGAGCTGGTGCTGGGCTGCTGCAGAGCCGCGGGGTTTGTGCCCCGCATCGTGCAGGAGGCCAGCCAACTGCACACCCTCGCCGGACTGGTGAGCGCGGGCGTGGGAGTCAGCCTGCTGCCCGCCTCCGTTGCTGCAGCGGAGCGCGTGGGCGTGAGCTGCCGGCCGCTCGCCGGGGCGATCCCCAGACTGAGCATGGAAGTGATCTGGCCAGAGGGCGACTTGTCGCCCGCGGCGACCCGATTCGTCGCGATTGCCCGGGAGATCTCCGCGGACCCTCTGCGGCCCCGCAATGGCAGCAGCCCTCCTCGAGTTAGCAGGCGTTGACGATCTCGACCGGGCGGGAGTAGTAGTTCAGGGTTCGGCGACTGGAGCGCGCATGGCAAAGCCGGAGCGCGAGCTGCGAGTCCTGCCCGTCTTGACCGGCTGCTTCGTCGCCGTGCTGCTCCTCACCCCCCCGCTCGATTCCAAATTCATCGCACTGGGTCCCCTCGCGGTTCCCGCTGCCACGCTGCTCTTTCCGATCGCGTTCATTCTCAACGATGTGTTGACGGAAGTATACGGCTACGAGCGTTCCCGGCGGGTTATCTGGACGGGCATGGCCTGCCAGATTCTGGCGGCCTTGAGCTTCTGGATCGTGGGCGCGCTTCCCGGAGCCCCTTTCTGGCACAATCAGCAGGCCTATTCCACCATCCTGGGCGTGGTACCCCGGATCGCGCTCGCCAGCCTGACCGCCTACCTCTGCGGCGAATTCGCGAACAGCTTTGTGCTCTCCCGAATGAAGTACTCCCAGCTTGGCCGCCGGGGCATCGCACAGGGATGGCGGTTCGTTGCGTCCACCCTGATCGGTGAAGCGCTCGACTCCGTGGTCTTCATGCTCGGCGCGTTCGTGGGCGTATTATCGGTCCCGGAGCTTTTGACCAGCATGTTCACCATATATCTTCTCAAGGTCGCGGTGGAAGTCATTGCCCTGCCAGGCAGCATCCGGCTGGCCAACTGGCTGAAGCGGGTCGAAGGGTTCGATCAGCTCGATGATCCCGCGGCCATTCGATACAATCCCTTCAAGCTGGGAGTTTCTGGCGCCGGGTGACTCGAGTCACGAGCCGGCGACCGGTCTCATGGCCACCTCACGCCGCGGTAAGCGCACCCCGCAGCCAACCCCGACCCGCAGCGCGGGGCGGCGGAGCGAGGATCACTTTCGCCAGCTCGTGAGCGGGGTCGAGGACTACGCCATCCTGTTGCTCGATCCCCAAGGGCGGATCGCGAGTTGGAATGCCGGCGCCGAAAAAATGACGGGCTACACCGCCCGGGAGGCGCTCGGCCAGCCCAGCTCGCGTTTCTATCCTGCGGAAGCCATCGCGGAAGGCATCCCGGCACAGCACCTCGAGCGGGCCGCACAGGCCGGCCACGTGACCGTTAGCGGCTGGTGCCTCCGCAAGGACGGCACGAGCGTCTCGACGAGCGTCACGGTAACCGCGGTGATCGGAGCGGCCGGCGAGCCGCGCTGCTTTCTCATCATCGCCCGTGACTTGACGCAGCATCAGGAGCTGGAGAACCGCTTGCACGAAGCGGCCGAGGCCGCGCGCCGCGAGGCCGATGCGCGGCTGCACGAGAGCGAGGAGCGCTTCGCGCGCTTCGCCCAGCATCTTCCGGGGCTCGCCTGGATCAAGGACCTCGAGGGCCGCTACGTCTACATCAACGAAGCCGGGGCGGTGGCCTTCGATCGTCCCCGGCATGAAGTCTATGGCCTCACCGACCGGGACCTTTTCCCGCCCGAAATCGCCGAGGAGTTCCGCGCGAACGATCGCCGCGCCATCGCGGAGCAGCGCGGCATCGAAGCCGTGGAGCAGATGACCTTTCCTGACGGCGAGGTGCACCATTCCATCGTCAGCAAATTCCCGATCTTCGACCCGCTCGGCGCTATCCGGCTGGTCGGCGGGATCGCGATCGATATCACCGAGCGGGTCCGCGCGGAGGAGGCCCTGCGCCAGGCCGATCGCCGCAAGGACGAGTTCCTCGCGACGCTGTCCCATGAGCTCCGCAATCCGCTCGCACCGCTGCGCAACTCGCTGCACCTCCTGCGGACGCGAGGCGGCGACCGGAAATCGGAGCGCACCTACGAGATGATGGAGCAGCAGCTCAACCGCTTGGTTCGCTTGGTCGACGATTTGCTCGAGGTCTCTCGCATCACCGGCGGGAAGATCGCGCTGCGCAAAGAGCCAGTATCGCTGGCGAGCGTGGTGGAGAGCGCCGTCGAGACCAGCCGGCCGCTGCTTGAGGCTGCCTCTCACCAGTTCCGCGTGCAGCTGCCGCAGGATCCGCTGGTCGTCGAGGCGGACTCGATGCGCCTGGCGCAGGTGGTCTCCAACCTGCTCAACAACGCGGCCAAGTACACCCAGGAAGGCGGGCACGTTACCCTTTCCGCCTGGCGGGAAGGCGAGGAGGCGGTTCTGCGGGTCGCGGACGATGGCCTCGGCATTCCCCGCGAAATGCTGCCGCGAGTCTTCGAGATGTTCGCCCAGGTCGATCGCACCCTGAAGCGCGCCCAGGGTGGACTCGGGATCGGGCTCGCGCTGGCGCGCAGCCTCGTGGAAATGCACGGCGGACGCATCGAGGCTCACAGCGCGGGCCTACATCAGGGCAGCGAGTTCGTCGTGCGCCTCCCGCTCAGTCGCCGTACCCCGCCGGTCTCCGTTCCCCCCGAGGAACGCGGCAGCAGGACGGTCCCGATCGTGGCGCACCGGGTGCTGGTCGTGGACGACAGCCGGGATGGCGCCGACAGTCTCGCGATGGTGCTGGAGACCATGGGCGCCTACCCCCTGGTGGCCTATGACGGCCCCTCTGCCCTCGCCGCCATTCGCACGGAGCGTCCCACCGTGGTCCTGCTCGATCTCGGGATGCCGGGAATGGACGGCTACGAAGTCGCCGCCGAAATCCGGGCGGATCCATCCTGTGCCGGCGTCCGGTTGATCGCCCTCACGGGCTTCGGCTCGGAAGAGGAGCGCCGCCGTTCCCGCGAGG
>DASYPD010000389.1:0-6884 GCA_036007005.1 Gemmatimonadales bacterium | reverse complement strand
ACCTCGCGTCAAGATCGCCGAGTCGTCGCTGGGGCACTCGTTCGACCCGCGGGAGCTCGGCATGTCGTTCGATCAGATCCTGTTCGCGCTGGGGCCGACGGGGGAAATGCCGGTGGCGAGAACGGTGAGCAGTGAGCGGTGAGCGGTAAGCGGTGAGCGGTGAGCGGTAAGCAGTGAGCGGGAAGTACGGCCATTCAGCTCATCCGGATTATGAGGTTGGGGGGTTGAAGCCCACCTGGCCCTCCACCCAGCTCCGGAAGTATTTCGGATCTTCGATGGGCAGCGCAGCCCGCGCGATATGCAGAGGCAGGAAGGAATCCATCATCACCGCCAGCTCGTTGGTTTCCTTGGCGCCGATGCTGGCTTCGGCTCGGCCGGGATGCGGTCCGTGGGGGATGCCGTCGGGATGGTGGGTGATGCTGCCGTACTCGATGCCCTTCCGGCTCATGAACTCGCTGCTGGCGTAGTAGAGCACCTCGTCGGAGTCCACGTTGCTGTGGTTGTAGGGCGCCGGCACCGCCTCGGGATGGAAGTCATAGGGGCGCGGACAGAAGGAACAGATGACGAAGCCGTCGCCCTGGAAGGTCTGATGGACGGGCGGCGGCTGGTGCACCCTGCCGACGATCGGCTCGAAGTCCTCGATATTGAAGGCCCAGGGATAGAACATGCCGTCCCAGCCAATCACATCGCAGGGATGGTGATCGAGGATGTATTCGTTGAGGCCGTCGTACTGCTTGATCACGACCCGGAATTCACCCCGCACATCGTGGGTTTGCAACTCCAGCGGCCGGCGGAAATCGCGCTCGCTGTAGGGAGCGCCCTCCACGATCTGGCCGTACTCGTTGCGGTAGCGTTTCGGGGTGCGCACGTAGCCGCGGCTCTCGAAGATAAGCAGCCGGTGCGGCTCGGCGTTCAGGTGATAGCGATGCAGGATGCCGCGATGGATGACAAGGTAATCGCCCTTTCGATAGGGCAACTCGCCGAACTGGGTCTCGAGCACTCCACTGCCCTCCCCGACATAGACGACTTCGTCGGCTTGCGCATTGCGGTAGAAGTGCGCGTCGGCCTTGTCGGGGCGCGCGAAAAGCAGCGCGATGTCGCGGTTGAAGAGCAGCGGAGTGCGGTCGAGCGTGGGGCTGCCGCCCTCGGGCAATCTCGCGGTCAGAAAGTGCCGGTGGCGCAGGGTGCGATCGGGGTCGGGCTCCCACACGATATCGCCGAGCCGCTGCACCGCGAGCACCGTGGTCGGCGGATGCACATGGTAGAGCAGCGACGCCGGTCCAGTGAACCCTTCGTTGCCGACCAGCTGCTCTGCATACAGCCCACCGTCCGGCTTGCGAAAGGCGAGGTGGCGCTTACGCGGGATTTTGCCGAGCGAGTGGTAGACTGGCATCAGCGAAACAGCGTGACCAGTGACCGGTGACCGGTGACCGGTAGCCGCCCGTGCATCAGAGATTCCCTCTCGCCGCTTGCTCGCGCTCGATGGCTTCGAAGAGCGCCTTGAAGTTCCCCTTGCCGAAGCTCTTCGCGCCTTTGCGCTGGATGATCTCATAAAACAGGGTCGGGCGATCCTGCACCGGGCGGGTGAAGATCTGAAGCAGATACCCTTCTTCGTCACGGTCCACCAGAATGCCGAGCCGGCGAAGGGGCGCGAGGTCCTCGTCGATCTGCCCCACGCGGTCCAGCACCGTATCGTAGTAGGCGTCGGGGACGTGCAGGAACTCCACGCCGTAATCGTGCAGACGCGAGACCGTCGCAATGATGTTGTCAGTGGACAGAGCGAGGTGCTGCACCCCCGGGCTGTGGTAGTAGTCGAGGTATTCCTCGATCTGGCTCTTCTTGCGGCCGTGCGCGGGCTCGTTGATCGGAAACTTGATCCGTCCATTCCCGTTGGCCATGACCTTGGACATCAGGGCGCTGTACTCCGTTGAGATGTCCTTGTCGTCGAACCCGATGATCTGGGAGAAGCCCAGCACGTCACGGTAGAAGCCGACCCAGTGGTTCATGCGGCCGAGCTCCACATTGCCGACGCAGTGGTCGATGTACTCGAGGCCACCGGAGGGAGGTTGATAGTCGGAGACGACCGGCTCATAACCCGGAAGAAACTTTCCCGCGTAGTTGCGTCGTTCCACCAGCGAGTGGATCGTCTCGCCATAAGTGTGGATCGCCGCAGTGACGGCCTCCCCGTGCGCGTCGCGCAGCAGCGTGGGCTCCTGTGCGGGCCGAGCCCCCCGGGCCACCGCGTTGGCGAACGCCACTCGGGCATCATCCACCCAGAGCGCGATGTCGTGCACTCCGTCGCCGTGGCGCAGGACGTGATCGGCGATGGGATGCTCGGGCAGCAAGGCCGTCGTCAAGACGAGGCGGATCTTGCCCTGCTCGAGCACGTAGCTGGCGCGATCGCGGGTGCCGGTCTCGGGACCCTGATAGGCGAGCCGACGAAATCCGAAGGCGGTCTCATAGAACAGAGCGGACTGTTTCGCGTTGCCGACATACAGCTCGACAAAATCGGTCCCGTTGATGGGGAAGGTGTCGGTGACGGCAGGTTCGGGCAGGGTCTGGGTGGCCATGGTCGCTCCAGCATGCGCTTATTCCGGCGCAATATAACGAGACGATCGCCGCGAGATCGCCACGGGCGCTGGGCCCCCTCGCGCTGACTACGCCGGCCGATCGATGAGCACACGCCCGGGCGAGTGGCGCAGGCGCCCGTGCACCCGGAGCAGCAGCACGAACGCAGTGACCGCCAGCCCCAGCACGAGTCCCCACCAGAGCCCCGCAGGTCCGAGTCCGGTTCGAAAGCCGAGCCAGAGGCTCAGCGGCAGTCCGATCAGCCAATAGCCCAGCAAACTCAGGACGGCGGGGACTCGGGTATCGCCGATTCCCCGGAGAATCCCGATACATACCGCCTGCAGGCCGTCGAAGAGGGCGAAAAAACCACCCAGCACAATGAGCGAGACCGCAATGGACAGCACGCCGAGGTCGGGAGTGTACCAGCGCGCGAGGGATCCAGGGGCCAGCACGAAAAGCAGTCCCGACCCCATCATGAATCCGCCGCCGAGCAGGATCGCGCCCAGCGCGGCCCGGCGAGCAGCCGGGAGGTCCCGGGCGCCGATGGCACGGCCGACCAGCACGGCGGCCGCGGCACCGACACCCTGCGGCACCATGAAGACCACCGCGGCAAGGTTGAGGGCGATCTGATGTCCCGCGACGGCCGTCGTGCCGATGCGTCCCATCAGGACGCCGACCAGCCCGAACACCCCGTACTCGAAAAACATCTGTACTCCGATGGGAACCCCGAGGCGTGCCATGCGGAGGAGTGCAGCCAGCTCGGTTGACTCGGGCCGCCAGGGGCGGAGCCGCGGCCAGAGCTCAGACCAACCTGCGAACAGCAGCGCGGCGGCGAGCGCCCAGCGACTTATGCTGGTCGCGATCGCGGAGCCGGCGATTCCGAGCGACGGCGCACCGAGGTGCCCGAAGATGAGCACCCAGTCGAGGCCGGCATTGAGCAGGTTGGCGCCCAGCGTAACCCAGACGATCGGGGCGATCCGGCCGAGCGCCTGCAGGGTCTGCCGGAAGACGATGAAGAGAAAGAACGGCAACAGGCCCGGCACGATCAGGTAGATGTAGGTGGAGGCGCCGGGGATCAGCTCGGCGGGTTGGCCGAGCGCTCGCAACGCGGGCCGGGCGAAGCAAAAGCCCGCCGCGGTCGGCAGCGTCACCAGGACAGCGAGCAGGACGCCGCGCTGGAGTCCTCGCGCGATCGCCGGTTCGTCGCTCGCACCTTTGGCCTGAGACACGATGGGATCCAGCGCCATCAAGGTGCCCATGCCGATGACGGCCAGGGCGAAGAAGTAGACGTTGCCGAGGGCGACCGCTCCGAGGGCCTGGGGCGAGAGGCGACCCGCCATGATGGTGTCCACCACGCCCATCAGCATGAGCCCGAGCTGCGTCACAACGACCGGAACTGCGAGGCGGGTCAGGGAGCGAAACTCGTTGGGCGTCGGAAGAGCGGCGCTCAGTCTGAGCATAAAAGGGAGGTGTTCTCCCCCGGCCCGGCAGCTGGTCGGGAAGGAGTTTGGTCGGGGGAGATGGGATGCGCCCGGTGCGATTCGAACGCACGACCCTCAGCTTAGAAGGCTGATGCTCTATCCACCTGAGCTACGGGCGCGTGACAAGGCTAAAGATATACAGCCCATGAATCCTCAGGGGTCCTGCGGACCACGGGCGAATGGACGTGCCACGCTGCCGATGCGCCGGCGCAACACTCCCGGAGTCGACTGCACGGAAGCCCTGGCAGGGGTAGGCGTCTGCATGGTGCTCTGCGGACGGCTGCAGTATACTGAACTTTCGACGGGCCCTACACTTACTTGATTGGCACTGGCCGTAACCGCCGCAATTGTACCGTACTCCGCAGAGTCATTGGAATGAGGTCCTGATGGCCCGGACAATGCACGCCTAAGCGATGATGCCAAACCACTTTCGGCGCGAAACACCGGCGGGGTTCACCCTTGTCGAATTGCTCATTGTGGTGCTCGTCATCGGTATGGTCACGCTGTTTGCTTTCCCCCGGGCCGGCGCCGTGCTGGATCATGTGCAAGTGCGCGGCGCGCGAACGGCGATCGTGAACAAGCTCAATGCGACCCGCATCGCGGCGCGAAGCTCAAACCGGGTCGCCGTGCTCCGACTCGCGGGGAATTCGCTTTGGCTGGAGCTCAACGCGATGACCGGCACCAGCAAGACAGTTCTTCCCGGGGGCGTTGGGCTGAATTCCAGCTACGGCGTCACCGTGAGCGGACCGGACTCCGTGAAGTTTGATCCGCGCGGACTCTCGCAAAGTGGCACCCAGACCTACCTGGTGAGCAGGAATGGATGGAGCGACTCGGTGACGATCAATGGCTATGGAAGGATCACCCGATGACAGGGCGGCGTGACGGCTTCACCATCGTCGAGGTGGTGATTGCGATCATCATGCTCTCCATCGGCGTGCTGGCCCTGGCCGGTACCGCAGGGGCGATTACGAGAATGATGTCGAACGGCCAACGGAAAACCCGATCGGTGGCCATGGCTTCCTCGGTGATCGATAGTCTCCGCGTGGTGGCCAACGGCAATTGTGCCTCGCTGCCCTCGAGCGGCTCCGGCTCCCAGGCGGGCGTCTCGACCTCCTGGACGGTCACGAATGCGGGGTCCACCGGGACCGACCACACTGTCACCGTGCTCATGTCCTATCGCATTGGCCCGCGAGCCGCGGCCGACACGCTCATTGCCACGCTGGTATGCTGAGATGAGCGAACCCAAGGGAACCAGTCGCGGCTTTACGCTGGTCGAGCTCCTGGTCGCCATGATTATGCTCGTCATCGTGGGCAGCGGGCTCTATGGGACGCTCACGACACTGCAACGGGTCAGCACCAAGCAAGCCGAGGTCTCCAACCTCCAGGGCAATCTGCGGACCGGCATGCAGCTGGTTCAGAGCGAGCTCCAGGAGCTTTTCACGAACGCAGGTACGTCCAACTCCGACCTGGTGAGTCTGTCCGACACCCTGCTCCGTTACCACGCCATGCGGGGTCTCGGGGAAACCTGTGAAGTGACCACTTCAGGGGTAAAGATTCAATCCGTCAGCTGGAACGGGTCGGTGCCCAAGTCCGGCCAGCACCTGCTGCTGCTGTGGGACAAGGACTCCACTCTGGCAAGCGATGACGTCTGGCTCGAGCTGACACCGACAGGGGGTCCCAGCCTCGCGGCGCTCTGCCCCGATGGAGTCACCGCCGCGTACTCGGTGCCCGTCACCCTGACAGTTGCGCAACGCGACAGCATCTATCCTCCCAGTCCGGTCAGGACCTTGGACGACATGGAAATGGGGCTCGTGGCCAGTGGCGGGCAGAACTGGCTCGGCATTCGGTCATTCACCGCGGCAGAGCCCGAGCTCATTCCGGTCATCGGCCCGCTGGCCGCCGGTGGGCTGACGTTCGAGTACCGGGACGCGGCGGGCAACCTCACTGGGGCGCCCGAAAACGTGAAGAGCATCCTGGTTACGCTGCGCGGCATCAGTGACCGTACCGTCGCCACGGGGCTTGGCTCCACGCAGGGAAACCCGACCGATTCGGTGCAGGTTCGGATTCAGCTCCGGAACTCTCGCTAGCCCGCTAGGTGAAGCCATCATGACCTCCTGCTCCCCCCGTCTCTCGTTGCGTACCGATGAACGCGGCATGGCGCTCGCGATCGCGCTGCTGACGATGATCGTCATCGGCGCGCTGGTGACCGGAGCGTTTTTTGCGGGACGCATGGAAATCGCCTCCGGCCGCAACGCGGTCTACACGAGCCAGGCCACCGAAGCGGCGGAAGCGGGTATCGCGACCGTCTTCCGCTCCTGGAACGGCGCGTGGAACTCCTACCCCGTAGATTCCAATCAGGTGCAGAGCTCCGTATATCCGGTGGCGGGAAACAGCAGCATTCGTTACACCCTAACCGTGCGGCGTTTGAAGGCTGGGGTCTTCCAGTTCACGGTTCTGGGGGAGAAGCTCGACGCGGCCGGTAACGTCTTGGCCAGCCGGCTGCTCGCCAAACTCGGCAGGCTGGCGATCACGTGGCTCGATACGAAAGCGGCGGTGACGGCCAAGGCGAACGTGTCGGTCTCCGGCACCGCAACGAAGATCAGCGGTTACAATACGATTCCGGCGGGCTGGGTTGGCTGTACCGTTACCGACAGCGTGTACGGGATCAGAACCTCAGGCACAGTTTCCACCAGCGGGAGCCCTACCATCCAAGGCGTCCCGGCGGCCACGAAGGTGAATGACTCCACCGTAGTGGATTCGCTCTTCACGCTGCCGTACTACGCGATGCTTCCCCTCAAGCAGGTCACCGTCCCTGCCAGTAGCAATTGGAATGGC
>DASYPD010000388.1:0-25953 GCA_036007005.1 Gemmatimonadales bacterium | reverse complement strand
TTCACCAACCAGGTGATGGCCCAGATCGAGCTGCACACCAACGCCGGCAAGTACCAGCGGGAGGTCTACGTGCTCCCCAAGCACCTCGACGAGAAGGTGGCCCGGCTCCACCTCGACAAACTCGGCGTCAAGCTCACCCGGCTCACCGAGGAGCAGGCGCACTACATCGGGGTGCAGGAAAGCGGACCCTACAAACCGGACCACTACCGCTACTAGGGTGAGAGCTGAGCAGTGAGAGGGATTCCGCGCCGCGTTCCGGCGCTGTTGGCCTGTGGGCTCGCGGCATGCGGGGCAGGGGCCGGCGCCTCCGGACCGATTCCGTTGAGCGATGCCTGTCTCGTCGCGAGCACGGGTCTTCCGCTGCGCGATTCCCTCTCCGTAGCGCTTGCCGGGCCGCTTGGTGCCGCCGGGCCACAAGCCTGGTCCAGCCCCGCGGGGCTTTTTCTGGCGGCCCAGCTCGGGCGCGATTCCTCTGCTTCCGATTGTGCCGGCCGTCCGTTGGCGCACGGGCTAGGCGCCTTTCGGCTCATCGCAGGTGACTCCCTGCTGCTGGTTCCCGGGGATACGGGCCACGCGCTTCCCGTCATCCGCATCCAAGTCATGACTCCCGGTGATGATCCCCGTGATTGGGTCGATCGCGGCACGGACGTCGTGCTCACCGCCGACCCCGCCACGCTGGAGTACGCGGCCCGGCGTGGCGAGCTCCGCTTGGTCCCGCTGGCGTGGAGTTCGGTCTACGTGCTGCTCTCCTCCCCCGAGTTGGCTGCTCTGCTGGCACCGTCAGTCGAGCGCAAAGCGGAGTTGGCGCGCGACGCCATCCGCGCGGAGGCCCAGCCGGCCGAGGGTTCCTACTGGTGGGAACGCGCGGAATGCGCTCGGCCGGCGGCCGGTTCTTCGGTTCCGATAGCAGGCCTCGCGACGGTCGAAGGCGATCCGGTCGCGCGGGCCCTCGCCGAGCGGCTGCTGGCGATCAGCCCCGCAAGCGGGCCGCGTCGCGTGCTTTCCTACCCGGCGGCGAAACTCGACTCGGTGCTCGCGCTCGGAGCGGCGGCGGCCGCCATCCTGGCCCTGCCGCGCTCGGCGCCGCGAGGTTGCGATGGCCTAACCCGCATCCCGGCCGGCTGGACCCTCACGCCCCTGGTCGAAACCCGGGCCACCGCAGTGCTCCGGCCCGGGGTCCCTCCCCTGCTCCTCACGGCCGATGGGACCATTCGCTTCGTCAGCCGGACCGCGCCATGAGCTTCCGCACCCGGCTCGCCCTCGCGCTTATTGCCGCAGCGATCGTTCCGCTTGCCGTCCTGGGCTTCGGGGTGCGGCGCGAGCTGACCGCGCGGGTCGAGCAACAAGCGGCCGACCGCCGACAGGCCTTGCTCGCCGTGTTGAAGGCGGACCTGGCGAACCAGTTCTCCCTCGTCCGGAGCCGGATCCACAGCCTCGCCGCTGGCCTCGCGGCCGACAACCGGTTCCGCCTTGCGGTGCGCGAGGGGGGCGAGCGACGCTGGCTGCTGGACTGGGCGCCCGAGGCGATGCCGGCGAGCGGCCTCGCCGTCTTGCGGGTCCAGGACGCGGAGGGCCGGGTGTTGAGCTCCGGTCACTTTCGCAACGAATTCGACCGGCTCGACCCCGAGCTCCCCGCGGCGATCGTCTCGGCCCACGCGGGCGAAGCGCTGGTCCGGCTCCGCTCGCCCGACGGCGAGCTGCTCGCGCTGGCGGTGGTCGATTCCTTCCGGGTGAGCGGTCGCAGCTACCGAATCGTCGGCGGCCTACCGTTCGATTCCACCCGCGTGACGGCACTGGTTCCCTCGAATGAGCTCATGGTTTCGCTCGAGCTGGGCGGGGCGCCGGCTGACGCTGATCCGGAGGAGATTGGATTGACCTACTATGACGGGATGGCCGGCGGGCCGGTGAGCACCGCGCGCCTCGTGGTACGGCACAATCCGGCGCTGCTGCGTGATCTCCAGCGGGGGGTGAATCGCTGGATGGCCGTTGCCGCACCGCTGACGCTGCTGCTCGCACTGGCCCTCGCGATGTCACTGGCATCCCGGGTGTCCCGGCCGCTGGCGGAGCTCGCCGAGAAGACCAGCCGGCTGGACCTGGACCGCCTGAACGAGGATTTTTCCTCCGAGCGCGACGACGAGATAGGCGCGTTAGGCAATCTGCTCGCCGCCATGACGAACCGACTGCGGGCGAGCACGACGCGCCTGCGCGACGCCGAGCGCCGCGCCGCCACCGGAGAGCTGGCCCGGCAAATCAACCACGACGTCAAGAACGGCCTCGCGCCGATCCGCCACGTGCTCCGCCACCTCGCCGACACCGCGGCGAAATCACCAGAACGGCTCGCCGCGGTGTTCGGCGAGCGCCGCGCAACGCTCGAGTCGAGCGTGAGCTACCTCGAAGACCTGGCCCGGAACTATGCCCGGCTCGCGCCCGCGCTCGACCATGGCCCCAGCGATCTGGCTGCGCTGCTCGAAGAGGTCGCGCGGGGCGCGCGGACCGACGCGGTGGAGATCGCAGTGCGGCTCGAGCCCGAAGTGACGCGGGTCCGGGCCGATGCCGTGGTGCTCCGGCGCATCGTGGAGAACCTGGTGAGCAATGCGGTGGATGCGCTCGAGGGAAGGCCGGGACGGGTGACGCTGACAACGGAGCCGGTGCGCGGCGCCGCCGAGCCGCTGGTCCGGCTGGCGGTCGCGGATACCGGCCGGGGCATGAGCGCGGAGGAGCTCCGCCGCGCTTTCGATGACTTTCAGACTACCAAGCCGTCCGGCACCGGGTTAGGGCTTTCGGTGGTGCGCCGCTTGGTCGGCGACCTGGGCGGCAGCCTCCGGGTCGAAACCCGGCCGGGGCAGGGCAGCACCTTCAGTGTGGAGCTCCCCGCCGCATGAGCCGCATCCTGGTGGTGGACGACGTGGCCGCTCTGGCCCAGCAGTACGCCTACGACCTCGAGCGGCTCGGCGGGCACGAGGTCGCGGTCGCGGCGTCCGGCCCGGCCGCGCTCGAAGCCCTCGAACGCGAGGGCGCCGACTGCGTCATCCTCGACCTCGAGATGCCGGGGATGGACGGCTTCGAGGTGCTGCGGCGGCTTCGCCACCAAGGCAGCGAAATTCCGGTGATCGTGTACACCGGCACCGGGGATTACGATCGCTGCGTCCAGGCAATCCGGCTCGGCGCGGCGGGCTTCATCGACAAGGCGGAGTCGATGGAGCGGGTCGCGCAGGAAGTCGCGGGGGCCATCGAGCGCCAGCGGCTCCGCGCGGAAGTCTTCACGCTGCAACGCCGGCTGGGCGAAAGCGCCCTGCTCGGACACAGCGCCGCGATGGACCGTTTGCGGGAAGCGATCGCCCGCGTCGCGCCCATCCCCAGCAGCGTGCTGATCGCGGGCGAAAGCGGCACGGGCAAAGAGCTGGTCGCGCGCGAGCTGCACCGGCTCGGCAAACATCCGGCTGGGCCCTTCGTCGCCCTCAATTGCGCGGCGCTCCCCGAGCAGCTGGTCGAGAGCGAGCTGTTCGGCCACGAGCGTGGCGCGTTCACCGGCGCGGTGGCCCAGCGTAAAGGCGCCTTCGAGACCGCGTCCGGCGGCACCCTCTTCCTGGACGAAATCGGCGAGCTGCCCGCCGCCGCGCAAGCCAAGCTCCTCCGGGTCCTCGAAGCGCACGAGGTACAACGGATCGGCGCCGCGCGACCCGTGACCGTCGACACCCGCGTGGTCGCCGCCAGCAACCGCGATCTCGA
Source organism: Gemmatimonadales bacterium (assembly GCA_036007005.1). Lineage (GTDB taxonomy): Bacteria > Gemmatimonadota > Gemmatimonadetes > Gemmatimonadales > GWC2-71-9 > JABFSM01. The sequence goes on along the minus strand of DASYPD010000388.1, from coordinate 22,224 downwards.
CGCAGAGGTCCGGGCTGGGAGCTTCCGGGAGGATCTGCTCTATCGGCTCAACGTCCATGTCATCGTGGTGCCGCCGCTGCGCGAGCGACGCGAGGACGTGCCCCTACTCGCCGAGCGATTCCTGGAGGAGATCTGTCGCCGCTTCGGGGTGTTGCCGCGCCGGCTTTCCGGCGAGGCGCGCGAGCTGCTGGTCGCCTACGACTGGAAGCGGAACAACGTCCGCGAGCTGCGTAACACGGTGGAGCGGATGCTGCTGACGGCGGAAGGCGAAACGATCCGGGCCCAGCACGTGCCCCCCGGCATTCGCGGCGAGGCCGCGCCGGGAGAGGCTCCGCGCGGATTCCAGGAGCTCAAGGCCGCGGCCGAGCGCGCGATCGTCCTGGCGGCGCTGGAACGGCATGACTGGCAGATCACCCGGACGGCCGAGGCGCTCGGGCTCGCCGATCATGCCAGCCTGCTCAAGATCATGCGCCGGCTCGGCCTCCGCCGAGAATGACTCCCCTAGTGTCCGCACGCACACGCTCGAGCACCCGGGTTCGTGTCCGGCAGTCCGCGGGCCGCGCGGCTTCTCGAGCCTAACCCGTTCATCTTCCTCGACATCCCGCGCGGTAACCTGCCGCGCGATCGTGGTGCCCTCCTTGCCCTTCTCGGGAACGACCCCGCACACACCTGGCGACGGGGCGCACCTTCGAGGAGGATCCCATGTTCCGTTTCACGTTGTTCACGCCCAGCCGCCCGCCGTGGGTGACGGGAGCACTCATCTCACTGGCGCTGGCCGCTTGCGGTGGCGGCAAGCCCAAGGACGTCGTTTCGACCGACCAGAGCCACCGGCCCGCTCCCGCGGTGCAGGTCACTCCCGTCGGCGGACCCGTAACACGGGTACCGGCGCCCGAAGTCCCCCGCGTCGTGAGCTATGAGGAGGCGGAGTCGGTGTACCAGGCTGGCAAGTACGCCGAAGCAAAGCAGCTCTTCGCGCGGTACACCGAGTCCAAACCCGAGAACGCCTGGGGCCATTACATGCTCGGGCTGGCTTCCTGGAAGAGCGGAGATCCGGCGGGGGCCGAACGGGCCTTCGGACGCGCGCTCGCGCAGGATCCGCAACACGTCAAGAGCCTGCTGAATTCGAGCCGCGTGCTGCTCGAGCTGGGTCGCGCCCACGAGGCGCTCGAGCGGGTGAACACCGCGCGCACCCTGGATTCCACTTCGTCGGAGCCGCTGCGGCTCCTGGCCCGGGTGCAACAGCAGCTGGGTCAGTTGGATTCGGCGGTCACCTCGTATCGCCGGGCGCTGATTCTCGACCAACAGGACGTGTGGGCGATGAACAACCTCGGCATGTTGTACCTCGAGCAGAAGCAGCCGGAACTTGCGCTGGGACCGCTGGCCCGCGCAGTGGAGCTCAAGCCCACGTCGCCCGTTTTCCAGAACAATCTGGGTATCGTGCTCGAGCTGACCGGCCACCTGAACGAGGCCAAGCTGGCCTACGCGGCCGCGGTTCAGGCCGACAGCGGCTACGCCAAGGCCGTCACCAACGCGAAGCGCACCGCGGAGATCGTGGCTTCACCGCTGAGCGGGATCAGCGTGAAGGAGCAGGCGGAGCTGTTCCGCCAGTCGGTGCGGATGTGGAAGGAATCACCCATCGCACCGACCCCGCCGCCTCCGGCGGGCCGCGAGGGCTGAAACGCAGGGGTCGCAGTGGAAATCGAAGGCCGGCTCAAAAGAGCCGGCCTTCTGTTTGGGATTTCCCAAGCATTGCGCCGAACTCCTCCAGGTGGTAACTCCTCCCCTGACGCAAGGCCGCCTTCTCGCCAGCTTCTGTTGTTGGGGCGTTGCACTAACTGCCCAGAAGCCGGTTTTGCAAGTCATTACTGGACAAGCGATTCCACCTCTCACTGTCAAGGCATGAAGCATGCATAAGACTTGGACACCGAGGGGGACAAGCTCAGGCAGGAGGCCATAATGGGCAGCAAGGCCGTCCTGATCAATGAGCCCCCCGCCAGGGAAAAGAAGCCGCTCACCGCACCATTTTTAGGGTGGTATTTGCTGGGTTGGGCGGGTTGGGTGTTCCTCTTGGCGGGCTTGGCGGACATCGCTTTGGCCTGGATTCCCCTGAACCTGGGGAACGCGCAGTGGGAATTCGGGACGATCACCCGGTCGTTGGATGCGCTCCCGCTTCCCTTCCTGGGTGCGGCGCTGATTCTGGCCGCCGGAATAGCGCGAGGCCGTACCTGGTGGGCCCGGCTCGGGGTGATCGTCTTGGTCGTACTGGCGCTATGGGTGCTGTTCAGTGGCGCGGTGTACGCACTGAATGTTCCCCTGGCCTTGCAGTCGGTGAAGCAGCCCGACGTGCTGTATGGTTTGAAAAAGGCGGTTTTTCGGACGGCGCTGCAGACCGTGCTCTATGTCGTGAGCGCCTCCGCGATGGCTTGGCTCGGAATCAGAACACTGCGACAGTCGGCCAGGGAAGCGGCCTAGTGAAGCGTGGCTGTCGCAGCGACTCATCACAAGAGGGGTTCGGATGCGGAAGACTCTGAGAAACGCCGCGGTCGTCGCGGCACTGCTGGCGGCGGGCGCGGGCCGTGCGAACGCGCAGGCGTGGCAGTGGTCGGGCTGCGGCGGAGCTGGTAACCCCGGCTTCAATACCTGCGCCTCGGTCAACCTCAGCTGGGCGGCCAACGTCTTGACGCTGACCGTGCAGAACTGGGGCACCTACAATCCGAGCAACGGTCTCTTTGTTACCAACGGGGGAAAATCGATTTTCACGGCCATCGGCCTCGCGAATATCGGGGTGACCCTGACTGGCTTGACCAATTCGAGCTGCACCGGCGGCACGGTCGCAGACCCGACTTGCGGGTGGGCCTTCGATGCCAACGTTAACAGCCTGGCCGGCTTCTCGGGAGCCGGTGCCACCCCTCCGCCGACCTCCAACGGTCTGAACGCGCCTGGCACCCCCGGCGCTGGCACTTACACGCAGGTCGTGCTCACCTTCTCGACCACTGGGACGCTCGATCTCAGCAATTCCTCCTTCGGGATCCACGGGACCAGCGGACCCGCCGACCCGGCGGGTGGCACCTGCGGCACGAAGCTCATCTACAGCAACGGCAATCCGAATTTCACCAACACGACGACGTGCCTCGTCGATAACCCCATCAACCAGTCGATCGTTCCGGAGCCCGCGAGCATGCTGCTCCTCGCGAGTGGCCTGGTGGCGATGGGTGGCGTCGGCTTCATTCGCCGTCGCAAGGTCTGATCGGATCGGGAGTCCCCTCTTTCCTCCAGATCCCGCGCCCCGGCTCCGGCCGGGGCGCTTTTTTTGGGGGACTTACTTGGCGACTTGCTGCAGAAAGGCGGGCACTTCCCAGTAGACCCGGCCGCGCTTGATCTTGTCGCGTTCCAGGTCGTAGACCACGCAGAGCGGCACCCGCACCGTCTTCCCCGTGGCGGGGACCCCGGCAAACTCCGCGAGGTGCTTGCCCACGAAATCCGCCTCGAAGACCGCCTGCCCGTCGCCGATGATGAGATTGCGCTGCTCCGCGGCCGCCTCGAACGCCACGTGATAGACGTAGTGCAACATCTCCCGGATTCCCGCCGGACTTCGAAACTCGTCGCCGGTAGCCATGTTGGTGAACACGACGTCGTCCGCCATCATGCTGAGATCGCTGTGCCCGGAATTAATGTATCGTTCGACCGCCGCCCGGGTGCTCTCGATCGACATAACGCCTCTCAGGGAACGGGTTGCTGAACGGGGTGGCCGGCCGGCTTTTTCCCCCGGCCGAGCGAGCGGTAATACTCCTCCACCAGCGCGCGATACTCCGGCGGCACCTGGGAAGGCGCGCCCAGGGCCGGCCGGTTAGCTCCGCTCTGAGTCAGCGCGCGGAACAGCTTGAACTCCCAGGTCTTGAGTCCTTCGATCACGGCGGCCTGCAGCTCCTCGATGCCGCGCGGATCGCCGAAGCGCCGCCCCGACTCGAGCTGGCGCAGCTCGCCGATTGCGCGATCGAGCTCGCTGAGATCCACGCCGCCTTGCTGCGCGAGCTCCCGACGCAGGCTCTCCGCCGCCTCGCGCCGCAAGCGGAATTCCCGGCCGAATTGGCGCGCGGCCTCCGGATCGACCCGCCCCTTTCCCCCACCCCCAATCAGGCTGCCGTTGGCTTGCCCCCCGTTGGCTTGCCCCCTGCCACTGTTACCGCCACTGCCACTCTCCTGTTGCCCCGCTCCACTCGCATCCTGTACCCTCTCTCGCAACGATTCCAGCCCCTTCACCAGCTCCCTGGCCCGCTGCAGGACCCGATCCTGCTTCCCTTCCGCTGATTCACTGAGCGCGCCCGCCGCCTCGCGCAGCCGCTCCGCTACGTTGCCCAGGTTTTCGCTGATCTGCGCTTCGAAGCGCTTCGCGTACTCGGGAGAATTGCCGCGCATCACGTCCTTCGAATAGAGCACCCGGTCGTGAATCCGTGCCTGTTGAATCGTTTCGGCGGCTTGAGCGACTTTTCCCGCGGCGCCGGGCTGCTCGCTGCGCGCCTCCCGCGCCGTCCGCTCCGCGTCCGCCTGCAACTTCTCGACCTCATTCGCCAGGGCATCCTTCTTTTCGTCGAGCCGGCGCAGCCTTTCGGCTCGCTCGGTCTCGCCGGCCTGCGGCAGGGCTTCGACGCCCTGCGCGATGTCCTGCTGCCGTGCCTTCATTTCCTCCGCGCGCTGCTGCAGCCCCCGAATGCTTTCGCTCTGCCGCGCCGAGCGGGAGTTTTCGAGCTCGCGGGTCGCCTTGCGCAACCGCTCGAGGGCATTGCCCCCCTGCGCCGACCCACTGGGCGTTCCGCTCGCCGCCCGGCGCATCGCGTCCGCGGCTTCCTGCAACTGGCGGGCGGCCTCGGCGAGCTGTGGCTGATTCTGCTCGCGCGCCAGCCGCTCCAGCCGCCGCGCCTCCTCCTCGGCTTGTCTCGCGAGCTCCCTCTGTGCACTGCCCCCTCCCCCGGATCCCCCCTGCCCACTGCTACTACTACTGCCACTCCTGGAGCGAAGCTCCTCCATCATTCGCTGCATGCGTTCGTTTTCCTGCTGCTGCCGACTGGCCAACTGTCGCAACCGCTCCGCCGCCGCGTCGATCTGCTGGCTCGCGCTCTGGGTCTGCTCGCGCTGCACTGACTCGTACTGGTTCTGCAGCTTGTCAGTCTCGAGCGAAAAGAGATCAGCGAGGTCCTCTGCTCTCACGTTGCTTCCTCCACCCCCTGACCCCTGACCGCTGCTCCCTAGCTGTACCTGTACCTCGCGGTAGACGGCCTCCGCCCGTTGCAGCCGCTGCAGTGCGCGTTGCTCGGCGGGCAGCGCCTCGCTGGGTATCCCCTTGCCGAGATTCTCTTCCGCCTTCTCCATCTCGCGGCTCGCGGTATCCAGCTCGGCGTGAATCAGCGCGAAGGAGGTATCCGCGGAGGCAATGCCCCGCTCCATCAGCCGGCGCACCAGGCCAATCACGTCCTGCTTGAGCTTGCCCTGGGCGATCGCCAGCGTGGTGAGATCTTCGCGCCGTTGCCGTTCCGCCGTCTTCGCGCTGTCCCGCAGCCAGTTGAAGGTTCCGGCCACCACTTGCCGCTGCCGCGCGGAGAGCCCCTCTGGAGAATCACTCCCACTCCCACTGCCACTCGCATCCGCCTGCTCGTAGTCGCGGCCGAAGGGCCGTACCTCGAGGAAGTAGATGTCGCTCGAGCCGCTGCCTCCCGCGCCATCGCGCGCCACCGCGTGATAGGCGATGAGGTCTCCCGGCGTGAGCCCGAGCTCTTCCAGGAAGAGGGTGTGCGCGGCACGCACGTCCACGGCATTGCGCCGGGCGGCGGAATCGGTCAGGGCGACGCGCTGCTCCGCGCCGCCGTTCACGCTATAGCGCAGCTCGAGCCCGATCACGCCGTAGTCGTCCGAGGCCCTGAGCGCGATGCTCACTTCCTCGACCGAGGTCACCTTCGTGTCGCGCCCCGGTTGTTCGATCTTCACGCTGGGGACATGGTCTTCCAGCGCCTCGATGACGTATTGCACCGAGCCTGGCACCGAGGTGCCGTCCGGCGCGACGAGATCAACCCGGTAGAAGCCATCGCGTTTGACCGCGAAGCTTCCGCTCCAGCGGCCATCGGGTCCCGGAGCGAGCGGCACACTCGGTCCGCCTTCCACTCGCAGCACAGCGCTCTTGGCCGGAAGCGTGACGCTGGCACGCACCGTCACGGTCGTTCCCACCACGGCGGCGACGTCGCCGCCCGGGTCGAGCTTCTCCGGCGCCAGCCCCGTATAGGCCGGGAAGCGCAGCTCGAGCGAGAGCCGCTGCACCGCAGGGAGGTTGCTGACGGTGAGCTGGAAGGCGGGCGACTTGATGCCGTCGGCCTCCACGAAATACTCGGTCGCGCGCACCAGATCGAAGAGCCGCGTGGTGAACTGGGCCGCGGCCGAATCCTTGAGCATCGGCAGGCGAACCCAGTCGCTCCCGGTATCGGCGCGTAGCACCAGCTCCGCGGCCTCGGCGGCGAAGCCGTGCAGCCGCGCGCGGACCTCGAGGGCTCCTCCTTTGGGCACCGAGGCGTTGCCGGGGGTCACCTCGATGGAGAAGGCCGGCGCCGCCGCCGCCTCCGCCCAGGGGATAAAGAGCACCCGCGCCGTATCGCGCAGAATCTGCGGACCGGCCAGCAGCAGGAACGCCGCCGTGGCGGCGAGCAGGCCCAAAACTCCCGCGGCCCGGCGCACTCGCGGACGCTCGAGCCCGGGTCCCGCTTCGAGCCTACGCACCTCGGCCAGCGCTTCTTCCACCACCCGGGCCGCGAGCGCGGGCGAGGGTCGCGCCTCCTCCGGGGTCCGGAGCTCATGCACCGCGCTGAGCAGCGCCTGCTTGAGCTCGGGCGCCCGTTCTTCAGCGTAGAGAGCCAGGCGCGCATCGTCGGGGCGCTGGAGGGCCGGCAGCACCAGATAGCGCAGCAGCGCGGTCGCGATGAGCGCATAACCCGCAACCCGCACCACCACGACCGCGTTGCTGCTCGCGCCGAACAGCGCGGTGAGCCCAGCGCCGAGCAGCAGGGCGAGCAATACGGCTCCGGCCAGTTTCACCGTTCCTTCGAGCAGCACGCGGCTCCGCCAGCCGCGTCGCAGCCGGCGCACCGCATCGTGCAGCGCGCGCTCGGATCCGCTCATGAAGGTTTCCACAGAGCCGTGCCTCTCCAGCCGCGATTGGCGACGATCGTTTCGAGCACCAGCAGCACAGCGGCGAGCAGCAGCAGCAAGCGCCAGAGACGCTGGCGTCCTTCGTGTTCCGCGGCGGAGGGCGGCGCCAGCGTGCTCGCCGCGGTCGAGTCGCTCCGCTTGACGCCGAGCAGCAGCTCGCGCGGATCCGCCGGGGTGAGATCCGACTCGGCCGGCGGTGGATTGACCGCGACAACCTCCAGCGGATCACCCCCCGCGCGGCTCGCATACACGTCGTAGAATCCCGCGTCTGCCAGCACCACCGTGCACGGTCCGGAGTCCGAGGCCAGGCGCAGCAGCGCTCCGCCGGGCGTCGCGATCACGGGATCCAGCAGCCCGGCAGGAACGATGCCGGTTTCTCCGGTGGTGCGCCAGAGCGGCGCCGTCTGGTGGCCCGCGGCGTAGCTCACCAGCCGGCGCAGGAAGGGCAGATACGCCGGTTGCAGCGGAAAGTCGCCGCTCAGCCCGTCGAGCGGCACCGCGAGAAGCAGCACCCGGCCGCGGCCCCGTGCCTGCTCCAGCAAGGCCGGCGCGCCATCATCGAAGCGCGCCAGGATTTCCGAACCCGCCCCCGGTTCCGCTCCCGTCGCCGCGATTGGCTCGAGTCGAGGGTAGCGCAGAAAACGCGCGGCACCCAGCGCGGCGCCACCACCCTCCTTGAACGGCGCGAAGATCGGGTGGTCGAGCGAGACTTCGCCGAAACTTCCTCCCCCCCCCAGCCCGCTCAGGCGGTCGATCGTCCCCCGCAGCGTTGCCGGCAGCAGGAGACTGCTGCCCGGGTGCGCCGCGAGGCGCGCGCCCGCTGCCACCACTAATCCACCGCCCTCGCGAACCCACCGCTCGAGCGCCTCCGCTCCGCCGCTCGGCACCGGCGTGTCGAAGAGCAAGACGACCGCTGCCCCGCGCAGCGCGCGCGAATCCAGAGTGCTCCTGCGTTCGAGCGCGATACGGGGTTCCCGCCCGATGCTGAGCGCCCGCTCCAGGAACAGCGTCTCGTCGCCTCGCCGGTCGGCGGGTGCAATCAGCAGCACTCGCAACGCCTGCTCGGCGGGCACCACGAAGCGAAAGCGATCGTCGGCCGCGAGGGCGTCCGGGGTCAGCGAGAGTTCGGCCCGCGCGCGGCCGGCCGCCAGGGGCACCGGATCAAACGTCGCGGTGACGAGACCGTCGGGCGGAAGATTGATCTCCCGCGAGCCGGCGGCCCGCCCGTTCACCGTGAGCGAGAGGCGCGCGCGGCGCGCGGCGCCCAGCTCCCGGCTCAGCACCCGCGCCGCCACCAGCAGCTGGCTCTTGTCTCCCGAAATCACCCGCTGGACATCGGCGCTCGTCACCGCCGTGTTGGCGCGGCTGACCGGCTTCACCACCACGGCGTGCACCTCGGCGTTGGCGGGAAGCTCGAGCCCGGCCAGCCCCGCGAGCCCGCTCCGCTGCAGATCGGTCACCACGAAAAGCTCCCCTGGCGCGCCGTTCGCGGTCGCGAGCACTTGCCGCGCCGTCCGCAATGCCGCCGCGTAACGGGTGGCGCGCGCGGAAGGCGTGGCCCCGTTCAACGCGGCCAAGGCCGTCGCATGATCGAGGCTGAGGGGTTGCACCACCTCCGCTGCATCGTCGAAGAGAATGACCGCGACCTTATCCTGCGGGCGCAGCGATCCCACGATGCGCCGCGCCGAGTCGAGCGCGGCGGGCCAGACCTCCTGCTGGCTCATACTCATCGAGCGATCGAGCAGGATCACGGCCGCGCGCGCCGGCGTCGCGATGGCGGGTGTGACGCGGCGAGTGAAGAAAGGCCGCGCGAACGCCGCCACCAGCACGGCGAAGATAGCCGCCCGGAGCAGGAGCAGCAGCCAGTCGGTCACCCGCCGCCGGCGCGCTGTCCGGATGGGGATCTTGCGGAGAAACATCAGGGAGGGAAAGCGGTGCGGGCGCTCCCATTCGCGGTGCCGGAGGTGGATCACCAGCGGCACCAGGAGCGCCGCGAGCCCGGCCAGAAAGGCGGGAACCAGGAATCCGAGGCCCATCAGCGCACCCGGCTCGCCGCGAGACGGCTTTCCAGATAGGCGTGCAGCGCGACGTCGAGCGGCTGGGTCGTGATGAGCGGCACGTAATCCACTCGGTCCTGCGCCATCCGCCGGGCCAGCTCGCGCTGATGCTCCTGCAGTTGCGCCTGATAACGTTGCCGCAGCGCCTCCGGGCGGAGCGGCAGCCGCTCCCCCGTTTCGGCATCCTCGAAGGTCGCCGCGCCCTCGCCCGGCAGCTCGCGCTCAGCGGGATCCAGCACCTGGAAGAGCACCACGTCGTGACCCCGCGCCCGAAGTGTCCCCACGGCGTGCTGCACCAGCGCTGGCTCCTCGTAGCAGTCGGATACCACCACCACGATCCCGGCCCGGCTCATCAGGCGGGCCGCGCGGGTTAGCACCGGCGCCAGCCGGCCGCTCCCGCCCGGCCGGGCACGGCCCAGGGTGTGCAGGATGAGCTGGAGATGGCGCGTGGAGGGCGGCACGATTTCCTCGAGCTCGCCCGCGAAGGTCACCAGGCCCACCCGGTCTCCCTGCCGCTGGGAGAGCCAGGCGAGCGAGGCGGTGAGGAAGCGCCCATAATCGAATTTGCTGAGCGCCCCGCTCGCGAAATCCATCGAGGCGGACGTGTCGAGGGCGAAGCTCACCGAGGCGTTGGTGTCCGCTTCATACTCCTTGACGTAGAAACGATCGGTGCGGCCATAGACCCGCCAGTCGATCCGCCGGATGTCGTCCCCCGGCTGATAGGAGCGGTGCTCGGCGAAATCGAGCGATACACCGACTCGCCGCGAGCGGTGCAGCCCGTGCATGAACCCGTCCACCACGGTGCGCGCCAGCAGCGGCAAGTCCCCGATCCGCGCCAGCAGCGCGGGATCCAGGAACGCGGCCGGGGCCGTCGCGGTCATCCTCAGAGCCCCGAGCGCGGCGTCGGCACCGCGGCGAGCAGCCGTTCAGTGAGCTGGTCCGTCGTCACCCGCTCCGATTGGGCTTGAAAGTTGAGCAGCAGCCGGTGCCGGAATACCGCGGGCGCCAGCGCGCGGATGTCGTCGAAGCTCACGTGCGCCCTGCCTTGCAGCAGCGCGCGCGCCTTACCCCCCAGCACCAGAGCTTGCGGTGCGCGTACACTGGCGCCGTAGGCAACGAACTGCGTGATGAAGTCGGGCGCCAGCGGGTCCACCGGCCGCGAGAGCCGCGCCAGTTTGACGGCGTAGTCCACCACCGGATCGGCCACCGGCACCCGCCGCACCAGCCGCTGGAACGCCAGGATCTCCTCGCGCGAGACCACGGCGCGGATCGCCTCGGGTGGTGCTGAAGTGGTGGCACGCACGATGGTGACCTCATCCGCTTCGGGCGAATACCCGATGATCACCTCGAAGAGGAAGCGGTCGAGCTGGGCCTCCGGCAGCGGATAGGTACCTTCCAGCTCGATCGGATTCTGGGTTGCGAACACGAAGAACGGCGGGGTGAGCTCGTAGGTCTTGCCCTGCACGGTGACCCGGTGCTCCTGCATCGCCTCCAGCAACGCCGCCTGGGTTTTCGGCGGCGTGCGGTTGATTTCGTCGGCCAGCACCACATTCGCGAAGATCGGCCCGGGCATGAAGACCAGATGGCGCCGGCCCGTGGCGGGATCATCCTGGATCACGTCGGTGCCGGTCACGTCCGAGGGCATCAGGTCGGGGGTGAACTGGATCCGCGAGAACTTGAGATCGAGTGCCTGGGCCAGCGAATGCACCAGCAGCGTCTTGGCGAGACCCGGCACCCCGATGATCAGACAGTTTCCGCCGGCCAGCAGCGCGACCAGCGTCTGCTCGATCACGGCGTCCTGTCCCACGATGATCTTGCGCAGCTCGGCCACCACCCGCTCGCGGGCGGCCGCAAGCCGCTCGGCCAGAGCGACGTCATCCAGCTGGTCGAGCCCGGGAGAAGCGGAGCTGACGGTCACGCGAGGTCCTTTCGGGTCAGCGGGAAAACGCGTAGATGAGGTAGTTCACGCCGAGCTTGTATGCTTCGTTGGTGAGGTCGATCGGGAACCATCCCTCATCCGAGAATTCCCAGTACTCGCTCACGTCGTAGTCGTAATTGACGATCACCATGAGGCGCTTCTTGGGATCATTGTCCTCGAAGATGCCGTAGAACTTCGCCGTGATCCCCGGATAGTTCGGGTGGGCGAATTCGAGCGACGGAATCCGGTAGAAGGAATCGAAGATCGGGTGGTCGGCCGTCATGGGAATCGGCCGCAAGAGCGGGAAGACCCGCCGCATCTGCTCCTCGAAGTTGTACCAGTGGTTCCCCACGAAATCGTCGATGATCAGGAAGCCGCCCTTGAGTAGGTAATTCCGCATCCCGGCGACCTCGCTCTCGCTGGGCAGCCAGTACCCCGGCTCGCAGAGATAGGCGAAGGGGTATTTGAACAGCTCCGGATCGTCGAGCGTGAGGATGACGCTGGCGTCGGTCCGGACCCGCATGCTGGTGAGTTCCTGCAGGATCTTCGGAAAATGGAAGTCGGAGCGGGGATAATCGTGCCCCCACTTCACGTCCCAGTATTCCCCCCCCTGCACACAGCAGCTCTGGGTGAACTTGATCCGGGCATAAGTGAAACGGCCGTCGTACGGCGGGTTAGGCGGTGCGCTCAGCGCCTCGCCTCCGTTGACGCTCCGCCCGAACCGCTGCGCCCCCGCCGGCGGCGGAGCCACTAACCAATAGCCAATAGCCAATAACCCATAGCCAATGGCTGATAGCTCATAGCTCCTCACGGGACCCGGCCTTTCAGCTGAAGCAGCAGCAGCTGCGCTTTCTCGAAGCCGGGCGCGCCTTCGAGGACCTGGAGAATCTCGCGCCGCGCCGCGGCGCTGTCGCCGGCGAGCGAGAGCGTCCGGGCCAGCTGGTAGCGCGCCTCGAGCGGGTCGGCGGGCTGCGCCGCGAGCGTCGCCCGCCGCTCGCGCACCGCGCGGCGAAAATCCCCCAGCCGCTCCGCGAGCCCGGCCAGCCGGAGGTGCACACCGGCATCATATGGTGAAATCCACAGCATGCGCTCGAGCGCCGCCGCGGCCCCGGCGACATCGCCCGTCTGCTCGCGCAGTGCCGCTTCGTCCGCGTTGGCGTCCCACGCCGACTCGTCCAGCGTGGTGTACCGTGCCAGCGCCGCGAGGGCCGCCTTCGGGTCTCCCCGCTCCCGGGCCAGCCGCGCCAGCATGAGCGGCGGGGCCTGGGCGCCGGTGTACTCCGGGAACAGGGCGGCGGCGCGCTCGAAGCTCGCACGCGCCTCATCCCGCCGTCCCGCCTCGAACTGCTCCTTGCCGTCGCGGAGCAGACTCACCAGCTCGCCCTGGGCCGGCCCTTTGCCATCCCACGGGGCGATGACCTTGAGCGGACCCGCGAACCGCTGCCGCATCCAGGCGGCGAAGCGCTGCGCCATCGCGTCCATGCCGAGGCCCAACATCTTCTGGAACACCGCCGGAGTGGCCAGTCCGTCCCGGTAGCCGCGCAGCATCGCCACCAGCGCCCCACGGCCCCACTGCTGCTCGATCATCTCGCAGGCCAGCGACGCCTCGTAGTAACTGAACTGGATTTCCGCCGGGTGCGACGGGCGCACGAAGCCTTCGTTCAGCCGGGAGACCGCGAGCAGCTTGTCACCCTTGAGCGCTGCCAGGAAGAGCAGCGAGGGACCCGCGCCCCAGCCTCCCCCGGGGCGCGCGCGCCGCTCCTCCAGCACCGAAAGCCCTTCCGAGAACCAGCGCGGCACCCGGAAGTTGGAGAGCCCAAGGGTGAAGGCGTGGGTCAGCTCATGCCACGCGGTGGAGCCCCAGTTGAAGCTTCCCCGCTCTCGCGCCGAGGGCGCATCCATCGCCAGCACGCTGCCGAAGCTGACGCCCAGCGCGCCAAGGCCGGTGAGCCCCGCCGTGCGAACCGAGAAATCGGCGTGTCGGCGGAACAGCTCGATCCGCACCGGCACGGGTGGTTGGTAATCGTAGCGCGCCGCGAGCGAATCGTAGGCCTGTTCGAGCAGCGGGCCGAGATAGAGCCCCAGCAGCTCCGCTTCTTCGGCCGGGGCCACGATCCGGAAGCGACGGGTCGAGATGGTGCGAAACCCGCGCAGCTCATCGAGCAGATCGAGCGTGTTCTTGTACCAGAGGTGATAGGGATCCCGCGAGAACGCTCGTTCGAGATGCGCGCGACCCGAATCCATGGCGCCGGTGCGAAGCTCATTGAGGCCCTGCACACCCAGCGCGCGTGAGGAGCTGGAATCGAGCGCCACCGCTTCGCGGCCGAAGCGAACCGCTTCCGCGTAGCGCCGGTGCCGCGCTGCGGCCTCTGCGACGGCGGCATAGAACTCCGCGGGCCTCGGATGGACACGCCCCACTGCTGCGCGCGTAGCTGCGAAACCCGTGGAATCTTCTCGCAGCCAGCGCGTGGCGCCCAGCAGGGCCCAGGCGGGGACCGACGCGGAATCAGTGGCGAGCGCTCGCGCCGCGGCGGCACCCGCCGAGTCGTATTGTTCCGCGTCGAGCGACAGCTCGCCGAGCAGAACCTCGGCGGCTACCAGCCGGGGATTCGCGGCCAGGCTTCGGCGCACGACCGTGAACGCTTCGGGGCTGCCCTCGAAGGCGAAGACCTTCGCCAGTCCGAGCAGGGCCCGCGGTTGATTGCGCTGGAGCGCAAGCACGCCCTGATAGCTGGCCCGGGCATCCGGCGCGTTGTAATGGTCGAGGAATAGGTCTCCGCTTCGCAGCCGCGGCTCGATCGCCCCGGAGTCCCGGGCGACCGCTGCGTCGAAGCTGCGCAAGGCTTCACGCACCGACTCGGGATCCGCCGCGCCCAGCACGACCAGGGCGCGCCCCGCGGCGGTGCGGTCCTCGGACGACCAGCTCGCCCCGTTGCCGCTCCGCTCGTAGGCCAGCGCGAGCGCTTCCGCCCGCCGGCGCGCCTCGGCGTGATCGCCCTGCCGCACCGCCAGTTCCGCAAGCGCCGCCTCGGCGCTGCGCTGCCCGGCCAGCTTACCGCGCACCGCCGCGGTGAAGCAGGACTCGGCCTGCGCCAGCTGACCACGGAGCAGCAGTACTTCACCGAGCGGGACAGTCAGCGCCGCTCCGCCGCTCCGCGCCAGGCGCTCCGCTTCCTCGAGCCGACCCGTTTCTGCGAGCTGGCGCACTTCGGCGCGCGGATCGTGGGGGCCCTGGAGGGCGTCATTGCGAGGGCCGTAGGCCCGAAGCAATCTGCCAGCGCCACCCCCGTGGCTGCTCGAGAGCAGCGTCAGCAGCGCCAGGAGGGGCAGGCGCGCGAGCGCACTCATGGCTTGCGGGCCTCTGCCACGCGGATTGCCGCGGTCTTGCTCGCCAGGTCGAGCAGCAGCCGTTCGAGCTCCCGCTGGTACAGCAGGGAATCGAGGCTTCCCTTTTTCCGGCGCAGCGCATCCACCTGGGCCTCGAGCGCGCGCCGTTCGGCATAGAGCGCCGCGAGGCGCGGGTCGCTGGGAGCCGCTTGCGTCCCGAAGGCAACCGTGCGCGCCAGCACCGAATCGCTGAGCTGCGCATGCTCGGTCAAGAGCAGACTGCGCGACTCGTAGCCTCGCGCCACCTCGCGCTTGGAGTACTGAAATGCTTCGAGCACGCTCACCCGCCCGTCCTTGTCGGCATCCGCTTCGCCGCTGCTGAGTCCTCGCGCGAATATGCCCGCGAAGGTCGTTTCGTTCCGCTCGAAGGCGCTCTTGGTCGCGGTGATCACGATCCGCCCGGAGTCCGCCAGCGCCGCCAGAAAATCTCCGCTGCCGCTCGCCGCATTCACCAGAATCGTTGTCCGGCCCGCGAGTGGCTTGAGCCAGAGCGCGAAATCCGCCGCACTCGGGTCGGGACCGGGAAGACTGAGCCGGGAATTGCCGCCTTCGCCGCTGCCATGCCCGATGAGAAGCACGAGCACTACGTCTCCCGGCGCGGAGCGCTGCGCCAGGCTCGTCAGACCGGCGGCGATATTTTCGCGGGTGGCGCGGCCACGGATCCGAGTGTCCTGGGCTGGATCTTCCGCCAGATAGACGAGACTCAAGTCGGCCACCCCCCAGCGCGCTTTGGCCGCGTCATATAAGGTGGATGCCGCCGCGTGGAATGCCGTCGCGAACCTCGGCTCGCCCGAGAGCCCCGTGACGATCAACACGTGGGTCGCTCCGACAGCCTGCCCCGCGAGGCAAACGGGACCACCAATAGCCCATAGCCCATAGCCCATAGCCAATAGCCCATAGCCCATAGCCATCACGCCAACCCCCGCCTGCGTCGATAGGCCCATTCACCACCGAGCAGGACAACCAGCACCAGAAAAACAGCAGGCATATCCCACAAGTCCCGCGACTCCCGCACCGTGACGCCGCTCTCGGTGTACCTCACGTCCTCGACCAGCCGTCCCGCCTCGGCCAGCGGGTAATAGCGCCCGCCGGTCTCCGCCGCGATGCGGCGCAGCAGCGGCGCTCGCAGCTCGGCTTGCTCGACATCGGCGCCATAATCGTCCACCAGCAGGGCTGCCGGCGCGGCGTGTGACGTATCGCGGCCCCGGCGGGCGGAAGCCTCGAGCCGGTACATGCCGGATTCCTCCGCGACGAAGCGACCCTCGTACCCGCCATCACCGCGCATCGTCCAGCTGAGCGGCAGCTCGATCTCGTGGCCCGAAGGGGTCACGATACGGGCGGTCACTGCGGCATCGTTGCTGTCGAGGTAGTTCTCGTCGGTCACCCGCGCCTGCAGCGTCACCGGCTCGCCGGGGCCCGCCCGGGAGGGCTGGGCCGCGATCTCCACCCGTTCGGGCACTCCGTCGAGCGACCAGCGGAGCAGCTGGCGCCACAGCGTTTCATGCGTCTGGTCTTCGAGCGGAATGCTGGCATGCATCTGCCAGAGCCAGCTGTCCTGCACGCCGAGCAGCGCGACCGTGCCGCGGCCATAGCGCTGGATCGCCAGCACCGGCTGTTCGGCGCCGCCTTTGAGCGGCTTGCCGGTGAGCAGCACCGTGGCGCCCGGCTTGAGCGCACCGAGCTGATTGACCGAGGTCAGCGGAGGCAGCGAGTCCCAGTGGCCCGCCGCTTCCTCGCCGCTGCCGAATTGCAGCACGGGGTGCGTCCGGCCCGCGGGAGTAACCCGCACCGAAAGCTCGCTCGCCGGCGCCGCCGAATCGCTCGCCCTGGGGGCCACGTTGGCCGCGGACCGCTCGAGCGAGACCGGCAGCACGTCGGCGAGCGGCGTCGCCGCGAAACCGCCCTCCGCGAGAGCACCGCGCCCGCCCAGCACGACCAGCCCGCCACCCCGCCGGCTCACGAAGTCACCCAGCATGCGGAGCTGATCGCCGGTGAAGAACGACGCTTCGATGCTGCCGAGCACGAGCGCGCGATAAGCGAACAGCTCTTCGCGCCTGGTGGGAAATCCCTGCGCCAGCTCGAGGCTATCGTCCACCCCGAGCCGGAGGAATTTCCCCTTGGCGCTGCGGAGCAGCGTCACCAGCTGGAGCGCGCTGTCCCCGGCGACGGCGCGGCGCAGGAACGCCAGCTCGGGCCGCGGCTCGCCTTCGAGGTAGAGGATTTTTTCCGGACCCCGCCGCACCCGCAGCACCGCGCGATACTCGTTGTTTTCGGTGACCACTTCGCCCGGCACCGGGCGCACCCTGAAAGTCAGCCGATGCGCCCCTTCGCCGAGCGGGGGCAGCCGCAGCCGCGCTCTCGCGAGGTCGCCCCGCGCGGGAACCGGCACCGCGCGCTCCAGGACCACGCGCCCCTCGTCTTCCGCGCTCAGCTGCACCGTTTGCCCGCCCAGCCCGCGCACCCGCAGGGCGACCTCTGCCAGCACTCCGGCCCCCGCCAGCGCACTCGCCGGAAGGCCCACTCGCTCGATCGCGAGGTCCTTGGCAAAGCGCTCTTGTCCCACGCCCACCGAATACACGGGAACTTTGCGGGCTCGCAGGGCGAGCAACGGCGCGGTGAGATCCGCTCCCGCGTTATCCGCGCCATCGCTCACCAGAACGAGGCCGGCCAGCGGGACCCCAGCGAGCTCCGAGCGGGCCGCATCCAGCGCGCCCGCCAGATCGGTGCGCGAGCCGCCGCCCCGCAGCCGCTCCGCACCGGCGAGTGGCCCCGCGTCGGCCGCAAAGCGGAAGTACCGGAGCACGAAGCGGTCGCCGAGCCGGCGGGTGAGGCTCCCGGCGGAATCGGAGAAGGCGCGGCGCACCGCGTCGAGTCGGGAGCCCTGCGGCAGGTCGGCCAGCCGCATGCTGCGGGAATCGTCCAGCAGGATGCCCAGCACATTGCGCTGCGGCACCGCGCTCGATAGCAGCAGCACAGGCCGTAGCAGGCAACCCGCGAGCAGCAGCAAGACCGCCCCGCGAAGGCTGCCCAGCACCAGCCGGTCACGCAGCGGCGCGCTGGTCTTGAGGCCCCGCAGCGCAAGAACCAGCACGAGCAGCACCAGCAGCACGGCGCCCGCCAGCACCGGCAGCGAAACCGCGGGCGCCAGAGAGACGATCCCTCGCTGATAAAGTCGCGGGGGATCCTTGAAGAGGAAGCCCAGCAGGGGTTCGAGGATTGGCATATCCGAAAAGACGATATCTTCCCCGAAGAAGATAGCCTCGGGGAGAGCGGGATGCGGGAACGGCTCAGCGCGCTCGATGCCTTTCGGGGAATCACCATCGCCGGCATGCTGCTGGTGAACAACCCGGGAACCTGGAGCGCCATCTACCCGCCGCTCGAGCACGCGCCCTGGCATGGCTGGACCCCGACCGACCTGATCTTCCCGTTCTTCGTTTTCATCGTCGGCATCACCACACACCTCTCGCTCGCGACGCGCGAGCGCCAGGGTGTTGCGTCGAGCGCGATCCGCGCCCGTATCCTCCGCCGCGGCGCACTGATCATCCTGCTGGGTCTCTTGCTGCAGGCCTTTCCCTACTTTCCACTCACCCGGATTACGGAGCTCCGCTTTCCCGGCGTGCTGCAGCGGATCGGGGTGTGCTACCTCGCTGCCGCGCTGCTCTCGCGCGGGCGCTCGAACCGGGCCGTCGCGGTGATGGTGGCAGTCCTGCTGCTGGGATACTGGGCCCTACAGGCGCTGATCGCGCCGCCCGGCGTCGCGTCTCCCACGCTCGATGTTCCGGATCAGACGCTTTCGGCCTGGCTCGATCGCACCGTCTTCGGCAGTCATCTGTGGCAGGAGTCGAAAACCTGGGACCCCGAGGGCATTCTCTCCACTCTGCCAGCGATCGGTACCTGCCTGCTCGGCGTCCTCGCGGGACGCTGGCTCGCCACCGCGGCGGCGCTCGCCACGCGGCTCAACGGGCTCTTCGCCATGGGCGCGCTCGGGATGGTCGCGGGGCTGGTCTGGAACTGGTTTTTCCCGATCAACAAGAACCTCTGGACCAGCTCGTACGTGCTCTTTACCGCCGGCATGGCGTGCGTCGCGATCGCGACCTGCGCCTGGCTGATCGACGTCCGGGGGGAGAAGAAATGGGCGGCGCCCTTCATCACCTTCGGGCTCAACCCCATCACGGCCTTCGTGGGCTCCGGAGCAATGGCCCGCGTGTTAGGACTGATCCATCTTTCGCCGGGCGGGGAGAGCCTCTCGCTGCAACAGTGGCTCTGCCGCACCGGCTTCGCCTCCTGGCTCGCCCCGCGCAACGCGTCGCTCGCCTACGCGCTGGCCTTCGTGCTCGTCTGGTATGGGATCCTCCGCCTCCTCGAGCGGCGTGGCATCATCATGAGGGTGTGAGGCCGCGGCGATGACCCGGAGCCTGGGGACTAGGGACGGAAAAAGGCCCGGGAGATCATCCCGGGCCTGCTTGGCTTTCCCCTAGTCCCTAGCTCCCTAGCTCCCTAGCTCCCTCAGTCCTTGGCCCGATCCAGATACTCGCCCGTTTCCGGCTTCACGCGAATCCGCTCACCAGGCTGAATGAACTCGGGCACGTTGACCACCACGCCGTTGCTCAGCTTGGCGGGCTTGGTCGAGGCTGTCTTGGTCGCGGTCTTCATCACCGGCGTGGTATCCACCACTTCGAGCGTCAGCGCGCTGGGCAGCTGAATCCCGATCGGCCTGCCATTGTAGTACTCCGCGAGGATCCGCATCCCCTCGCTCATCCACTTCGCCGCATCGCCCAGCGTTTCCTCATCGATCTCCAGCTGGTCGTAATTCTCCGCGTTCATGAAGTGATAGGTATCCCCACTCTTGTACATGAAGTCGAGCTCGTGGGTCTCGAGCTCGGCGACGTCCACTGTGTCGGTGGAACGGAAGCGATGCTCGATCTGGGTGCCGGTTTTAAGCCGGCGCAGCTTGGCCTGTACCATCGCCCGGAGATTGCCGGGCGTGTGGTGATGAAACTCCAGCACGCGGCAAGGCTCACCATTGAACATGATGGCCATGCCTCGGCGGATGTCGCTTGCGATGATGCCCATGAATGCCGTAACCAGTGAACGGTGACCAGTGACCGGGAACTGCCGACCGCCACCGGAAGGCTAAGCTCCTAACTCCAATCAGCCATTAAGGATAACCCTGCTGGGCCCAAGACTCCAGCCTGCCATACTGGTCACCGGTCACTGCTCATTGCTCACCGCAGTCCAGCAACGCTTTGCGGCGTATCGGCATCCAATCCCGGTAAGCCCGTTTGGCCCTCCCGCCTCGAGGTGTGCGTGCTGAAGCTGCAGGCCCTTCGCCTCGTTCCGCTGAGCGTCGCCCTCGCGGGCGCGGTCCAGGCACAGGTACGAGAGCAGGATGCGCTTGCGATCACCGCCAATCACGCTGCCCACTCCCCACCGACACACGCGCTGCCCTCACCCTCGGTGCAGGCGAGCCGGCGCAGCGAGCCGATCGTTATCGACGGTCGCCTCACCGAAGCGATCTGGAAAACCGCTCAGCCCGCCACCACCTTCCGCCAGGCGCAGCCGCATCCGGGTGATCCGGCCACTCAGCGCACCGAGGTGCGCATCCTGTTTGACGACGACGCACTCTACCTCGGCGCGCGAATGTTCGATGACCGCGGCGCGGCCGGCGTGCGCACTCAGCTGGTGCGGCGCGATCAGAACGCGAAAAACAGCGATCAGCTCCAGCTCATCTTCGACACTTTTCACAACCACCTCGGCCGGACCATCTTCACCGTCAATCCGTCCGGCGTCAAACAGGACGCCGGGCAGGCGACCGAGTTCGCCGATCCGTCCTGGGACCCGGTCTGGCAGGTCAAGACGCAGGTGGATTCCCTGGGCTGGACCGCGGAGTTCCGGATTCCGTTTTCTCAGTTGCGCTTTGCCCGGGACTCGCTGCAGGCGTGGGGCATGCAGGTCTGGCGTACCGAAAGCCGGCTCAACGAAATCTCCATGTGGTCCTATTGGGGACCGGACGAGACCGGCGGGCCCTCTCGCTTCGGACATATCACCGATCTCGCCCCCGGCCACGGAGCCACGCGGCGCCTGGAGCTCTTGCCGTACGTCGTCGGACGTTACCGGAGGCTCTCATCCGGAGACCCCGCCAACCCGTTTTACCACCCGCACGATGCCGATTCGCGCGTCGGCGCCGACCTCAAATACCTGCTGACCTCGAACCTGACCCTCGACGCCACCCTCAATCCCGACTTCGGCCAAGTCGAAGTGGATCCGGCCGTGGTGAACCTGTCGGCGTTCGAGACCTTCTTTCCGGAGCGGCGGCCTTTCTTCATCGAGGGTAGCGGCACCTTCGGCTTCGGCGGCTTCAACTGCTACTTCTGTAGCAACGTCTCGTCGCTGTCGCTCTTCTACAGCCGCAGGATCGGCCGCCCGCCCCAGGGCTTGCTGCCTTCGGGCACCACCTATTCCGAGGTGCCCGACGCCAGCACGATTCTCAGTGCCGCCAAGATCACCGGGCGCACCCGGGGCGGCTTCACCCTCGGCGTGCTCGATGCCCTCACCGCCCGCGAGAATGCCACGGTGCTGGTGAATGGGGTCCGGGAGAAGCAGCAGGTAGAGCCCTTCACCAACTACTTCGTCGGCCGGATCAAGAAAGACTTCAAGCGGGGGGATCTGGTCTTCGGGGGGATGGCGACCTCGGTGTACCGCTCGCTCGGCGATCCTCTGCTCGCGGCCCGGCTCAACGCCCATTCCGAGGCGCTGGGGCTCGATTGGAATGCGCGCTGGAAAAACCGCAGCTATTCCTTCGTCGGTAGTCTGGCCTTCAGCAACAACGAAGGCGATCCTCAGGCGATTCGGCGGCTGCAGAACTCGAGCGCGCGCTATTTCCAGCGGCCCGACCGCCGCTCGGGCTCGAACGGCTTCCTGTCCGACCGCTATGATCCCGATGCGACGGCGCTGCGAGGCCTGGGAGGCTACAGCCGCTTTGCCAAAGATGCCGGCAAGTTGCTCTTCGAGACCGCGGTGAACTGGCGGACCCCGGGCTTCGAGGCCAATGATCTCGCCTTCAACACCAGGTCCGACTACTTCTGGATGAACGGCAACCTGGCGCTCTCGCTCGCCCGGCCCACCAAGTGGTACCGCAACTATTTCCTGACCCTGGGCACTCAGCGCGAATACAACTTCGACGGGGATCGCACCGATACCCAGTTCCATACCGGTGCCTTCGGCCAGCTGCTCAATTACTGGAGCATCAATGCTTTCGTCATCCGGAGGACCTCGGTCTTCGATGACCGGCTGACCCGCGGCGGGCCGGTCGTGAAGCGGCCAGGCTACCTGTTCTACTCGCTGAACCTCAACACCGACAGTCGCAAGCGCCTCACCCTCGGACTGAGTCCGAGTCTCAGCTGGACCGATGAGGGCTACCGCAGTCCCTCCCTTTCCGTCCAGCTCGGCGTGCGTGCCGCGTCCAATGTCTCATTTTCCCTGGCGCCGAGCTACGGTTTCAATCGTGCCGCGCGGCAGTACGTGACGACGGTCGCCGATCCCACGGCCACGGCGACCTATGGGTCGCGGTATCTCTTCGCGGAGCTCAGGCAGAAGACCGCGAGCCTGGATACCCGCGTGAACGTGACCTTCACCCCCACGCTGACCTTCGAGCTCTTCGCGCAACCCTTCATC
>DASYPD010000387.1:0-10005 GCA_036007005.1 Gemmatimonadales bacterium | reverse complement strand
GTAGCCGGCGAGCAAGTTGCGAATGTAGGCGGCGGCCGAATCGCCCAGGTCATGGTCCACCCCCGTTCCGGAAACGCGGAAGGGGGGAATCACCAGGGTCAGCGCTCCACGGTGGGGCGCGGCGGGAGGCGGCCTGAGAATCCAATAACCCGCGATCGCCAGCGCAAGGATCGCCACTGCCACGAGCAGCGCCCCGGGCCGCGCCCGCCGCCGCGTACTCCGCTCGATCGCCGCCAGGAATTGTCGGGCATCTTCCCAGCGGTGCTCCGGCTCGAGCTCGAGCGCCCGACGGACGGCCGGGGCGAGCGCGGGAGGCAGCCGGCTCCACTCGGCACTCTTCGGGTCCTGGTAAAACGGCCAGCGCGCGCCGGTACAGGCTTCCCAGAGCACCAATCCCGCGGCGTACACGTCTGTGCGCGCCGTGGCGGGCAAGCCATCGCGCTGCTCGGGCGACATGTAGCGCGGTGTTCCGATCAGCTCGCCCGGGGTGGTGTAGCCGGGCTCGTCCTTCTCGCGCCAGCGCGCAATCCCGAAGTCGCCGAGCAGCGCGCGGCCGTTGCGGAGAAAGATGTTGGCCGGTTTCACATCGCGGTGGACCACGCCGAGGGCGTGTGCCGCGGCGAGAGCACCGAGCAGATCTTCGGCGAGGCGCAGCGCTTCGGCGGGCGGCAGCGCGCCGCGCGACAGCCGGTCGGCGAGGGTTTCGCCCTCGACGAACTCCATGACGTAGTACAGCAGGCCATCCGCCTCGCCGGCGGCATAGATCGGCACGATGTTGGGATGGGCGAGCCGCGCGAGGACACGGCCTTCGGCGAGGAAGCGCTCGGCGGCAATCGCGGTTGCCTGCTCGGGCCGGAGGATCTTGAGAGCGACTTTGCGATCGAGGCGGGGCTGGCGGGCGGCAAAGACGATTCCCATGCCCCCGCCGGCAATCTCCTCCAGGATCTCGTAATCGGGCGCGAGGGCCCGACGCACGCGCTCGAGGAGCATGCCCGGGTTAGGTCAGGGCGCCGCGGGCGGAGCGCTGCGCTTGGGCTCGGCCAGGAGGCGCTCGGTGAAATCGACCCGCTCGGCGAGCTCGGAGACCTCCCGGCGGAGCGCGTCGATCTCCTCGAGCAGCTCAGACGGGATGCCCTGGGGCAGCGCGAGTGATTCGTCCGGATCCCAGTGCCGCACGCGGAGACCATCGGCGTCGCGGAATTCACCGCTGGCGATCGTGATCAAATCGTAGAGCCACCAGAGGCCCAGCCCGCCGAGCGTGCAGAGCTGCAGCAGGCCGGTGCCGAGCTTGCCGACATAAAAGCGGTGGGCACCGAACACGCCGAGCGGAATGCACAGGGCGAGCGCGACGGCGCGTGATTTCTCCGATGCGGCAGCGACCATAAGCCGGGGTAAGCGACGAGGGAACAGCGAACCGCGCTGATAACGTAGCGGTCGCCAGGAGGCCGCGCTAGCTTCCTCGGCCCATGCGCCTCGCACCGCTCTCCCTGCTGCTGCTCCCGCCCTGTCACGCTCTCGCAGCGCAAGCCTGGAGCGCCGAAACGAGCGGCACGCACGCGGAGTTGCGCGGCCTGCATGCGGTGAACGCGAGGGTGGTGTGGGCGGCAGGCAAAGGCGGCACCGTGGTACGCAGCGAGGACGGCGGGGAAAGCTGGAGCGCCGATTCGATTCCGGGTGCCGCGAATCTGTTCCTGATCGCGGTACACGCCCTCGACGCCCGGCGGGCCTGGGTCGCGGGAACCGCCTTCGAGGGGGCATCGCTGGCGCGGATCTATCACACGGAGGACGGCGGCACGCGCTGGCAGCTGCAATACGAGAATGCCAGCCGCGGGGTTTTTCTCGACGGGATGGCGTTCTGGGACGCGCGGCACGGAATCGCGTTCGGTGATCCGCTCGAGGGGAAACTGCTGCTGCTCACCACCGCTGACGGCGGCGAGCACTGGGTTCCGGTGGCCGGCGACCGGCTGCCGGCGATGCTCAACGGGGAAGCCGCCTTTGCCGCGAGCGGCACGGCGATCACTCTGGCGGGTCACTCCGCCGTGTGGATCGGGACCGGCGGCGGAGCGCGCGCCCGGGTGCTCTATTCTGGAGAACGCGGGAAGCGTTGGGAGGTCCGGGAGACGCCGGCCAGCGGAAACGCGGCCAAAGGGATCTTCGGGATCGCCCGCGGGCGGGGCGGACAGCTCGTCGCCGTGGGAGGTGACTACCGGCAGCCCGATGCCTCGAGCGAGAACCTGCTGCTCAGCTCGGACGAGGGACGCCACTGGACACTCGCCGCAAGTCCCGGGCTCAGCGGAGTGCAGTACGGGGTCGTTTCCGCGGGAGCTGATCGGTACGTGGCGGTAGGGCCGGGCGGCAGCGCGCTGTCGCAGGACGCCGGACGCAGCTGGACGAGGCTGGCCGGGCCGGGGTTCAACACGGTGAGCTGCGCGAAGCAACGCTGTTGGGCAGCCGGCGTCGCCGGAAGAATCAGCAGGCTGTTGCTCAGCACTTCCCAGCGTTAGCCAGCTCCCGCCCGAGCTCCACGACTTTCTCGACCAGCAGATCGAGGTCACTGCTGACCGTGCGGTGATTGGTGATCGCCACCCGGAGCGCAAACTTCCCGTTGAGCAGCGTCGCCGACGGCACGGCAATTCCCCGTTCCTGGATGCCCATGAGGATTTCGCGGTTCAGCGCGTTCAGCTGTTCTCCCGCATCCCTCAAGCCTGAAGCCTGAATTCCGCGGTAACGCAGGCACACGATGTTGAGCGGCACCGGTGCCAGCAACTCGAGCTCGGCATGCCGCTGCACCAGCCCGGCGAGGTACTGGGCCTGGGCCACGTTCTGCTCGATGAGCCGCGCGAAGGCGGCGACGCCGTGCTCCTTGAGCAGCAGCCAGACCTTGAGTCCGCGAAACTCACGCGAGAGCTCCGGTCCCAGCGACCCGGGGTCGTGATCGTTGGGCGCGGCGCCCCGCTCCAGGCGCGCGAGATAACTCGCCGTCGTCGCGAAGGGGCGGCGATGCGCCTCGGGATCCCGTACTAACACGCAGCCCACGTCGTAGGGCATGTACATCCACTTGTGCAGGTCGAAGGCGAGGGAGTCCGCGGCTGCCATTCCCGTCAGCAGCGGACGCAGCGCAGCGGAGAGCGCGGCGAGCGCTCCGAACGCGCCATCCACGTGGAACCAGAGCCGCTCGCGCCGGCAGAGCGCCGCCAGCGCGGCGAGATCGTCGATCGCACCCGTGTTCACGGTGCCGGCATTCCCCACCACACAGAAGGGGCGGTGACCTGCGGCGCGATCCTCGGCGAGGGCCCGCCCGAGCGCGGCGAGCTCGATGCGAAAATCGGCGCTGACGGGAATTGCCCGCAGCGCGTTGCGGCCCAGGCCGAGCAGCCGCACCGCCTTCTCCACGGAATTGTGGGTTTCCGTCGAGGCGAGTCCCCGTTCGCCAGCCCACGCTCGACGATGGCCGGGTCGGCCGCATCGCGCGCGGCCGCCAGCGCGACGAGGTTGGCCACGGACCCCCCGGTCACTAACACGCCGCTGGCTTCGGCGGGGAATCCGAGCAGCGTCTTGCACCACTCCACCACCTGGCGCTCCACATAGGGAGCGGCCTGGTGCCCCCCGCCGGCGTTGGTATTGATGACCGCCGTCGCCAGCTCCGCGAGCGCCGCGCTGGGGGTCCCCGTGCCGTTGACCCAGCCCCAGAAGCGCGGATGCACATTGCCCCAGGGATAGGGGAGCACCTGGCGCCGGAAATCCTCCCAGGCCGACTCGAGCCCCTGCCCTTCAAATGGCACCGGGGCACGCAGCGCCCGGCGGACGTCGTCGGGCACGGGTTGCCAGACGGGACGCTCGCGCACGGTGCGCAGCCACTCGAGCAGCTCATCGAGCACACGGTGACTGTGGGCGCCGAAGGCACCCCAGTCGGCGGGATCGAGCGATTCTTCGGTGGGCATGTGGGCTAGTGGTTAGGGGCTAGGGACTAGGGGTTAGGGGTTAGGGGTGGAAGGCTCGACCATCTACTTGCGAGAGCAAGCAGAGGCGTGGAAGATACCCGCGGCAACCTTTCCAGTTCACCCTGAGATTCAGGCCCGCGATGCACGCGCTGCTGCTCCTCCTTGCCGTCGTCCAGCCCTCCGATACTTCGCTGCGTTCTCGCATCGCCGCCTGGCGTTCGGCGCATGAGGGCGAGGTGATCCGCGAGTACGTCGAGCTGCTGCGGATTCCGAACCTCGCCTCCGACTCGGCCAACATCCGCCGCAACGCGGCCGCGCTGGTGCGCATGCTGGAGCGGCGGGGGATCGCGGCCCAGCTGCTGGAGTCACCCGGCTCCCCGCCGGCGGTCTTCGGCGAGCTGCCCGCACCGGGGGCAACGCGCACGATCGTGCTGTACGCGCACTACGACGGCCAACCGGTCGACACGGCGCGCTGGGTGTCGCCGCCCTGGCAGCCGGTGCTGCGCGACCGGGCGCTCTTTGCCGGCGGCCGGGAGATTCCCTTCCCCGCCGCAGGAAACCGCTTCGATCCGGAATGGCGGCTCTACGCCCGCTCCACGGGCGACGACAAGGGCTCGATCATCGCGCAGCTCACGGCGCTCGACGCCCTTCGTGCGCTCGGCGTGAGGCCGTCGGTCAACCTCAAGTTCTTCTTCGAGGGAGAGGAGGAAGCGGGCTCCACTCACATTCGCGACATGCTCACCCGGCATGCCGCCCTGCTCAGGGCCGATCTCTGGCTGATGGGGGATGGTCCGGTGCACCAGACCCGCCGGCAGCTGCTCAGCTTCGGGGTGCGCGGGGACATGGGACTCCAGCTCACGGTCTACGGCCCGGCCCGGCCGCTGCACAGCGGGCACTACGGGAACTGGGCTCCTAACCCGGACGTCATGCTGGTCCACCTGCTCGCCTCGCTGCGTGACGAAGAAGGCCGGATCTTGATCGAGCATTACTACGACGAGGTGCGCCCGGTGAGCGCGGCGGAGCGCGCCGCCCTGGCCACGGTTCCCCCGGTGGAGGAACAGCTGCTGGGCGAGCTCCGGCTGGGACGGAGCGAAGGAGCGCCCGCCTCGCTGGGCGAGCGGATCCTGCTACCGGGCCTGAACATCAGCGGCCTCTCCGGCGGGCGGACCGGCTCGACGGCGGCGAACGTCATCGTGCCCGAGGCCAGCGCCTTCCTCGATATCCGCCTGGTGCCGGAGCAGCGGCCGGAGCGGGTGCAGCAGCTGATCCTCGAGCATTTACGGAAGCAGGGCTACTTCGTGGTGAGCAGCGAACCCGATTCCGCCACGCGGCGCAGCCACCCGAAGGTCGTGAAGGCCGGCTTCAGCCCCGGCTATCCGGCCGCACGGACTACGCTCGATGGCCCCGCCGCGCGCGCCGTCATCGCCGCAGTGCAGAAGGGGCTCAGTTACCCCCTTATTACCCTGCCGTCATCCGGCGGGAGCGATGCAACCTACATTTTTCACGAGGTGCTCGGCACCCCGATCATCGGCGTGCCGATCTCCAACCACGACAACAACCAGCACGCCGAAAACGAGAACATGCGGCTGCAGAACCTGTGGGACGGGATCGAACTGTACGCGGGACTGCTGGCTCGGCTGGGGGGAGAGTGGCGGGGGCTGACGCCGTGAGCGGTGAGCGGTGAGCGGTGAGCGGTGAGCGGGACGTGCTCAGGCGCTGCCGCTGGTGGGATGGCCGAGCCAACTGGGCCGCGGAATGCCGCCTTCCATCCGGTAAAAGCCGAGGTCCTTTCCGCTGCGCAACTTCGCGAGGTAGAAGATCTGGCCCGCGTGCATCGCGAGGTGTTCCACCACGTGATAGATCGCCGCGAGGACGCTGACCTCGCGACCCTGAATGGCGCGACGCTCGCCCAGGGCAGCGGGAGAGAGGCGAGCCAGCACGGCATCGGCCTCGAGTATCGCAGCGCTCAACTGCGCCAGCAGCGCGTCCCGGGGCAGCGGGGTGCGCCGGCTGAACTCCTCGGCGCGAACGCGCCGATCGGAGGCACCGCCGACGCCGCTCACGAGCCATTGCCGGATATTGCCCGCGAGATGCAGCAGCAGGTTCCCGACGCTGTTGGAGGCGTCGTTGGGCCGCCACCAGAGCTCGGCGTCGGAAAGCTGCTCGACCGCGGCCCGGATTTTCGGCAGGTAGTGGCCGGTGAGATACTCCCGGGATTGCGCCAGGAACTCTGCAGCGGTGTCCATGATTTATCCTAACACGGCGTCAAGCAGCATATGCTGGGCGGTCTCCGCGGCGCTCGCTTCCGCCAAAGCGGCCCCCTCGGAGGACCAGTGGCGGTGGACCGCCATCCACGCCAGTGACTCGACCAGCAGATGCGCCGCGGCATTGGGATCGCTCCGGCGTGGCAGCCGGCCCTCCTGCATTCGCCGCCCAAGGTAATCCGCTACCCGACGAATGCCACCACGCCAGAAGCGGCGGTGGAATACCTGCGCCACATCAGGCCACTCCCCGGCGCAGCGCTCGACCAGCTTGATGGCGCGGCGATAGCGATGCAGCCAGCCGTACAGCTCGCCGATGATCCCCTCGACTTCCCTGCGCAGGTCCGCCAGCGGGGGCGACGGTGATTCCGCGGCGAGCCAGAGCTGGGGAAAGTGGGCGGCGTTCTGGAGACAACGCCATGCGGCATCGGCCACCGCACCGGGCAGCGGCGCCGGATGCGGCAGTACCATGGTCCAGACGGTGGGATCCTCCAGGGCCCGGCGCAGAGCCAGATCGAAGAGCGCGTCCTTGCTGGCGGCGTAGAGATAGATGGTGCCGGGTCCCACCCGGGCTTCCCGGGCAATCTCCGCGACCCCAGCTGCGGCAAAGCCATTGCGGATGAATACGGCGGTCGCGGCATCAGAGATAATGTCTAACCGATTGTGTGGTCGCGTTCTAGGCATGGCGTATTAATAATAACTGAATCAGTTATTATCAAATGCAGTTGATTCTGGCAGGACTGACTTTCAGGTCCGCAGGAGCGTGACGCAACCTTTTCTGGCGCCTTGCTGTCCCATCCACCAGAATAGGTCGACCTTCGCGAGCCCCGGGGAATTCGTGGATCAGCTGAGCCTCGTCGCCCGAGTGCTGGCCGGCGACCAGCAGGCAGAGCGTGAGCTGTATAACGCAAACGTGGATCGGGTGTACCGGCTGGTCTACCGCATGGTAGGCGACAGGGAGCTCGCGGCCGACTACACCCAGGACACGTTCATCCGGACGTTCGACCGGCTGGCGAGCTTCCGGGGCGAGGCGGCGCTCTCGACCTGGATCACCGCGATCGCGATCTCGGTGGTGTACAACGGGCAGCGGAAGGTGCGGCGGCTGCGGAGCCGGGAGGTCGAACTGGCGCACGCGGAGCCGGTGGCGACGACGGAACGACCCGCTGATCCCGAGCTGCAACGCAAACTGAAGGCGGCGATCGACGCTCTGCCAGAAGGATACCGGACCGTGTTTCTGATGCACGATGTCGAGGGGTTCACGCACGAAGAGATCGGTACCGCGCTCGGCATTCAAGACGGGACCTCGAAGGCGCAGCTGAGCCGGGCCCGTGCCAAACTCCGGCGGCAGCTCGCCGCCTACGCAGGAGAGCTGGCCTCATGAGGGACGAGCGGGACGACAAACTGGATGCGCTGCTGCGCGATGCGGCGCGGGGCTACAACTCACCCCCAGAGACGCCGAAGGCGGAGCTGTGGGAGAGGATCGCCGCGCGCAGGTCGGAAGGTCGGAAAGTCGGAAAGTCGGAAGGTGTACTACGGTTCCGCCCAATTGCCCGACTGCCTCTCTACCTCGGGCTGGCTGCGCTGCTCGCGCTCGGCGTGGCGATCGGGCGGCTCAGCGCGCCGGGGCATTCCGCACTGCCCGCGACGGGCGCGGGCAGCATCACCGCAACGCCTTCCGCCGAGCCGCGCGAGCACGGCGAGGTGGCGGCGCAGCTCGCGGCGGCCCAGCATTTCGGACAGGTCGAGACGTTCCTCACCGAGTTCAACACCCGCCAGGCCGCGCAGGACTTTCCCGCCCAGGCGAAAGACCTGCTGAGCACGACGCGCCTGCTGCTCGATTCCAAGCGGCTGACCGACGTGCGGACTCGCAAGCTGCTGGAGGATCTCGAGCTCGTCCTGATCCAGATCGCCACCTTCGATCCCACCGACCGCCGCGAGCAGCTCGACCTGATCAGCGACGGTCTCGCCCAGAGTCACCTCCGGACCCGGCTCAGGAACGCAATTCCTGCCGGTCCCGCCCTTCGCATGTAAGGAGCAGAGCAATGTGCATCAGCCGCAGTCTTTTCTTTCTCTCCCTCGCGCCCGCAGCGCTGGGGGCGCAAGTCGCCATCCCCAGCACCCCGGCGATTCGGGAGCCGAATCTGGCCTGGCTCGCCCCGGTGCTCGAGCAGGCCC
Organism: Gemmatimonadales bacterium; assembly: GCA_036007005.1. GTDB lineage: Bacteria > Gemmatimonadota > Gemmatimonadetes > Gemmatimonadales > GWC2-71-9 > JABFSM01. The sequence continues at coordinate 1,628 of DASYPD010000387.1, read as the reverse complement.
GCGCGAGCAGCGCCGTGGCGATGGCGCAGGCCGGCCCCGCGCTGGCCCGGGCCCGGGCCGAGATGCTGCAGGCGCAGGCAGCGCTTGCGGCGATCGGTGAGCGGTTAGCGGTGAGCGGGTTACTGCTGAGCGGTGAGCGGTCAGCGCGAATCGGGAGAGAGCTCGACCGGGTGCCGCCCGAGCCCTTGGGCGCTAGCCAAGACCCCGCGGATCAGCTCTATCGCGATGCGCGCGCGGCGCTCAATCGCGAGAGCTACAGTCGTGCCGCCGAGCTGTTCGGCCAGCTCTACACGAAGTATCCCCGCTCGAGCTATGCGGGTGACGCCTACTACTGGCAGGCGTACGCCTACTACAAGCGCGGGAACGACCAGTCGCTCAAGCGGGCGCTCGAGGTCCTCAAGCTGCAGCGGGAGAAGAGTCCCAGCGCGAGCACGCGCGGTGAGGCGGAGACGCTGGCGGCGCGGATCCAGGGGCAACTCGCGCGGAGCGGTGATGCGGAGGCCGCCGAAGCGGTGACCGCGATCGCCTCGCGGGCGGCGATGCCGCTGCCGCCGGTGCCCCCGGTCGCGGGGACACCTCCCATACCGCCGAGCGTCGGCATCGCGCCCTTACCTCCTGGCTCGACGAGACGGTACCGCGGGAGCCGGGATGCCTGCGCGAGCGAAGACGACATTCAGACCGCGGCGCTCAACGCGCTGCAGCAGATGGACGCCAGCAAGGCGTTGCCGATCCTCAAGAAAGTGCTGGCACGCCGCGACGAAGGCTCGCTCTGCCTGCGGCGGAAGGCGATGTTCATCGTGTCGCAGCAGGAGGGCGTCGAGGCCGAGCAGATCCTGCTCGATGCGGCGCGCAGCGACCCCGACGCGGAGGTGCGGGAGCAGGCGGTGTTCTGGCTCTCCCAGGTGAACTCGCCGACCGCGGTGCTCGCGCTCGATTCGATCCTGCGGAGCGCCGCCGACCCCGTGCTGCAGGACAAGGCAATCTTCGCGCTCTCCCAGCAGAACTCCACCCGCGCGCGGCAGGCGCTGCGCGACTTCGCGCTCCGCTCCGGCGTCTCCGACGAGCTCCGGGAGAAGGCGATCTTCTGGATCGGGCAGAGCGATGATCCGGATCGGCTGGCCTTCCTCAAGACGCTCTATGGACAGCTCAAGAGCGAGGAGCTGCGCGAAAAGATCCTCTTCTCGATCTCGCAGAACGAAGGCAAGGACAGCAGCCCGTGGCTGCTCTCGGTGGCCGCCGACGTGAACGAGAGCATCGAGTTGCGCAAGAAGGCGCTCTTCTGGGTGGGCCAGAGCGACTACCCGCTCAGCGAGCTCGCGACGCTGTACGACCGGATGCCGAACCGCGAGATGAAGGAGCAGCTGATTTTCGTCTACTCGCAACGCAACGAGAAAGCGGCGGTGGACCGGCTGATGCAGATCGCGAAGACCGAGCCGGACCGCGAGCTCAAGAAGAAGGCGATCTTCTGGCTCTCCCAGTCGAGCGATCCCCGCGTGCCGGAGTTTCTGGCCAGCTTGCTGGAGAAGCCATGAACGGCAGCTATCAGCTATCAGCTATCAGCGGGCAGCTATTGGCTATTGGCTATTGGCTATTGGTTAGAGGTTGATACTCGGAGATTCCTATGCGTG
>DASYPD010000386.1:0-6960 GCA_036007005.1 Gemmatimonadales bacterium | reverse complement strand
GGCGGGATAGAAGACGTAGACGTCCCCCCGGGCCGCCTCGCTCGCGCTGCGGAGGGCCTCCGCAATCCCCCGCTGCCGCCGGTGGGTCACGACACGCAGGAAAGGATGCTCGGTCTGCAGCAGCCGCAGCACGGCCGCGCTCTCATCGCGCGAGCCGTCATCCACCACGACGAGCTCGAACGAGAACGGCGCCGCGTGCAGCGCCTCGGCAGAAAGCCGAACGAATTCCGGCAGGTTCTCCGCCTCGTCCTTGGCGGGGACCAGCACGCTGACGTCGATCGGGCGGGTCATACCCGCTTGCGCATCCGTGCCGGCAGAATCCCGAGCTGGTCGCGGTACTTGGCGACGGTACGACGGGCGATCTGAATGCCCTGTTCCTGGAACAGGTGCACGATCTGCTGATCGGTGAGCGGCTTGGCGGCGTCTTCGTCCTGCACCATCTTTTCGAGCTTGGCGCGAATCGAGCGCGCGCTGGCATCCTCGCCCGAGGCCGTGGTCAGGGCGCTCGAGAAGAAGAACTTGAGCGGCAGCACCCCGCGCGGGGTCTGCACGTATTTCTCGTTGGTCACCCGGCTGACGGTGGATTCGTGCATGCTGATCACTTCCGCGACTTCCCGCAGGGTGAGCGGCTTGAGGTACTCGACCCCCTTCTCGAAGAAGGCGCGCTGCCGGTCCACGATGAAGTTCATCACCTTGAGCATGGTCTGGCGGCGCTGCTCGATCGCCTGAATCATCCAGTTGGCGCTATTGAGCTTGTTGGCGATGAATTCGCGATTCTCCGGCGTCAGCTTTTTCTTGTCGCGCGCGATGTCCTGATAACTCTTGCTGAGCCGTAAGCGCGGCACCCCGGAGTCGTTCAGGGTCACATGGTACTTCCCGTCCACCTTGTCCACGCTGAGATCGGGACTGATGTAGCCGTCGCTGCGGTTGGCATACTTGAGCCCGGGCTTCGGATCGAAGCGTGAGAGCGTGTCGCCGGCGGCCTGCACCTCCGCCGGCTCCACCCCGAAGCGCTTGGCCAGCTCGTTCCAGCGGTGGGCGATCAGGTCGGGAAAGGCTTCCGCAACGAGCCGGTGCGCGAGGGTGCCCGTCTCGCCCGCCTCGCGCAGCTGCAGCAGCAGGCACTCCTGCAGGTCGCGGGCGCCGACGCCCGGGGGATCCAGTTTCTGGATCAGGCCCAGCATCTCGTCCAGCTCGGCGGGGATGTAATACGGAACGCCGGGAAGATCGCCCTGCGGGCGCGGCCGGGGCGCGTCGGCCACCGCCTGGTCTTCCCGCTCCTCGGCCGGGGGCTTGCTCTCGCTCCCCGGCTCGGGCAAACCGATCCAGCCCTCTTCGGGTTGCAGCTGCGTCAAGGCGCCGGCCTGGGCGAGGGTCGCGTCCTCCTCGCCCTCCGCTTCGTCCGCGTCCGGCGCGGGCGCTGCCCCCGAGTGGCTCTCGAGCAGCAGGTTGACGGCATTGAGAATCTCCTGCAGCGGAGCGGCCAGGTAGCCGTCCTCGCTCATGTTGCCGAGGAACTCTTCGCTCAGCAGCTGTTGGCGGGGGCTCAGCTCCATCATGCGAAGCTGCTCGCGCAGATGGTCGATCAGGTCCCGGGTCTCGACGCAGACCGGCTCCATGTACTCGGTTTCTTCATATTGCTGTTTGGAGCCGCCGGCGTCGAAGCCATTCAGCAGGATTTCTTCCCAGTCGATTTCTTCCTCTTTCTCCTGCTTCTCCTTTTCTTTTTCCTTTTCCTTCTCGGCGGATTCCTTTTCCTGCTCGTCGTCCTCGGGTTCCAGCAACTCCAGGAACGGATTCGTCAGCAGCTCCTGCTTGAGGTGTTGCTGCAGGTCCATCATGGGCATGTACAGCATGTCCATGGCCTGATAGAGCCGCGGATTGATCCGCAGCTCCTGCCGCAATCCAGTATGCTGGGTGAGCCCGGTCTTCACGAGGCCGCTTCCATGCGGCCGCGCAAGCGCGCGGTCATGGTAGGGCCGAGGTAGAGCTCGGCGACTTGATCGTTGTAGACCAGCTCGCGCACGGTGCCCGCGGCACGGACCTCTCCCTCGTACATGATGTAGGCGCGATCGACCACTTCGAACATATGCTCGACGCTGTGGTCGGTGATCAGCACGCCGATGCCGCGGTGCCGCAGCCCGGCGATGATCGTCTGGATGTCGTGCACCGCGATCGGATCCACCCCGTTGAAGGGTTCATCCAGCAGCATGAACAGCGGCTCACCGACCAGGGCCCGGGTGATCTCGAGTCGGCGGCGCTCGCCGCCGGAGAGCGAATAGGCGCGGGCGTACCGCAGGTGCTTGAGCCCGAGCTCATCGAGCAGCCGCTCCAATCGTTCGCGCCGCTGCACCTTGGACAGCTCCAGGGTCTCGAGAATCGCCATCACGTTCTCTTCGACCGTCATGCGGCGAAAGACGGACGGTTCCTGCGCCAGATAGCCGATCCCCGCGCGCGCGCGGCGATACATCGGATCCCCGGTCAAATTGCGCCCATTCAGATCGATTCGCCCGGCATCCGGCCGGATCAACCCGGTAATCAGGTAGAACGTCGTGGTCTTCCCCGCCCCGTTGGGTCCCAGCAGCCCGACGATTTCGCCCTGCGAGACCTCCACCGCGACATCCTTCACCACCATCCGCCGCTTGAAGGATTTCCGCAGCCCGACGGCGGAGAGCAGTCCTGCCGCAGCACCATTGCCGGAGCTCATGGCTTCTTGGGCCGCGTGCTGTCGGCCTTGACGACGACGGTGGGCTCGAGCTGGACTCCATCCACGTGCCCCGTCATGTCCACCCGTTGCACCTTGAGCGAATCGCCCGGTTGCATGGTGAGCAGAATCCGATCGGCGCGGGAATAGTTGACGGACGGCCGCGCGCCGGCCGCGCTGCTGTTGGCGATGCGATAGAACGAGCGGGCGGAATCGCGCGCCTCCAAGCGCCGCAGCATCGCCTTCTTTGGCCCGACCGAAGACTGCTCGGTGAACTCCGCGACGATCTTCTCGCCGGAGAGCCAATCCTGCTCGCCCTTTGCCGAGTCGGGCCGGAACCCGACCCAGGCCCTCCCGAAAGCGCGCAGCTCTTTGAGCGTCTCGTCGGGCGTATCCACCGCGAGCGAATCGCCGCGGACCTGGTACTGCTCGGCGAGCGCCTGCGGCCGCCGGCTTTTCCCCCAGGCGAAGGTCTGCACCACCTTACGGTTTTCGAGCCGCAGCCGGATCGCGTCGGCGCTGAGATCGAGATCCCGGCTCTGCAGCGTCGCACTGTCGCGCCCGGTAACCGTGTTGAGCTCCTTCTTGACGAGCGCCAGATCGATGCGCTTGCCGGCCAGCGCGAAACTATCCTCGGCGGCGCGGCGAATCGCCGCGTGACCGAGCAGCGCTCCGGCGCCCGCGGTGCCGTTGTCGAGCTGGATGGAATCCCCGCGGCCCTTGAGATCGCTGCGGTCGATGCTGACGCTCCCGCCTCCCCACATGAGATTCTGCCCGCGGGTACGGATGCGATCGGCCACGAGGACGTACGGCTCTCCCGGGCGGCCCGCCGAATCGCGCCCGGCGAGGCGGAGCGTGGGCCGCTGCTCGGCGAACGCCTCCTCCTGCTCGCGGACGCCCCGGGCCCGGCGATAGTAGTTGACGTGGGGACCCTTGAGCTCCGAGCCGTCCCGCCGGCCGAGATAGTTCACATTGCCCTGGGCTTCCCAGCGCTCATCGTCCCGGTAATAGGTGCCGAAGTCCGAGCTCACCTTCGCGGCGTCGTCCTCGTAGCGGAAGTTGCCGATGAACTGCACGATCGCTCCCTGATACGAGGCGATGCTGTCGGACCAGATGCGCACCTCCTGGCCCCGGCAGTGCAACCGCACGTTACCGCCCGCGAAATAGTTCTGCTGCGTCGGAGTGATGGTCACTTGCACGCCCTGCCGCTCGACGTTGTCGACCACCAGCACGCAGCGGCGATTCTGCGCCGCGAGGGAAGGCACGCAAACCAGCAGCGCGGCGAGGGCGGGCCTCATTGTCCCGGAAGCAAGAGGCCCTTGCCCTTCTGGGCCCCTCGGGGCTGGTCGATCTGCACGTTGCGGAAATTGATGTCGGTGGTGAACCCCTTGCCACTTCCGTGCGCGGTCGGCGAATCGTAGCTAAAGACGGTGTCGCTCTTGATCTGATTCGCCGCCTTGTCGTAGATCAGATGCTCCGTTTGCAGGCGGCGCCCGTCGGTGGACTCCACCAGCACGTTGCCGCGCGCGTCGAGCTTGCCGTTGTAGCTCACGTAGATTCCGCGCTGCGCGGTCAGTATGCTCTGCAGGTTCCCTTGGGCATCGAGCATCCGGATCTTGAAATGCCGCAGATCCATTTGCTGCTGGGCCTGGTAGAGGTAGGCGGTATCCGCTTCCACGAAGCTCCGCAGCACGCCCTTCTCGGTGAGCTGCGTGGACATCTTGAACATGACCTGGTCGGCGGTGTCCGCACTCTGGACGGAGCTGGTGGGCCGCACGCCGCTCTCGCTGCAGGCCGCAGCCAGCAACACCCCGAGCGCCAGAGCGCCCCCCAGCTTCTCACTCACACCGGCTGCCGTCATCCGTTTCCTCTTTCGCTGCTCACGTCGAGTCCCGCGCTGCCCGCCAGATCCGCAGCGTGCGCGCCAGCAAGGGCTCCAGCTGGTCGAGCGGCCACTGCGTGTCGGGATCGCTGGGCGCGTGGTCCGGATCGGGGTGCGTCTCGATGAAGAATCCGTCCACCCCTGCCGCGGCGGCCGCGGCGAGCAGGACGGGAATCACCCCCCGCTGTCCCGCGCTCGACCCGTCGACGCCGCGCCCCGGCTGCTGCGCGCTATGGCCCGCATCGAACAGCACCGCGGCTCCGGTCGCCTCGCGCAGCCGGGCCACGCTGCGGTAGTCCACCACCAGATCACCGTAGCCGAAGAAGGTTCCGCGTTCGGTGACCGCGAGGTCCACCGCGCCCCCGGCGCGAGCCTTTTCCACGGCCCCCTGCATCTGCTCCGGCTGCAGCCACTGCCCCTTCTTGATGTTGAGCGGCTTGCCGGTCTCCCCGCAGGCGAGCAGCAGATCGGTCTGCCGGCAGAGAAACGCGGGCACCTGGAGCGCGTCCACTACGTCGGCCGCTATCGCGGCCTGCGCCGGCTCGTGAACGTCGGTCAGCACCGGTAAGCCACTGCTCTGGCGCGCCGCCGCGAGCAAGGCCAGCCCGCGCTCGAGACCCGGCCCTCGCGCCCCGCGCGCCCGCGAGCGATTGGCCTTGTCGAAGCTCGCCTTGAAACAGACCGGAATCCCCAGTCGTTCCCCGATCTCGGCCAAGCGGCCCGCGACGCGTGACAATAGGTCGCCGGCTTCCGCCAGACAGGGCCCCGCGACCAGAAACGGCGCGGGCGCAAAACGCCAGCCGCTCACTTCGTCGCTTCGATCAGCTCCTGCACGGCTCGGCTGGTGCGGCCGGCCAACTGATCGGCGTGCAACCGCGCCGCGCCGATGAAGGAGGCGAAGAGCGGATGCGGCCGCATGGGCCGCGACTTGAGCTCCGGGTGGAACTGGCAGCCGAGGAACCAGGGATGCCCGGGCAGCTCGATAATCTCCACCAGCCCCCCGTCGGGCGACTGGCCCGAAAGCCGGAGTCCGTGTTCCGCCAGCACGTCCCGGTAGGCGTTGCTCACTTCCCAGCGATGCCGGTGCCGCTCGCTGATCTCGGTGGCACCGTACGCTCGTGCCGCCAGGCTTCCGGCGCGAAGCCGCGCGGGATAGGCGCCCAGCCGCATGGTGCCTCCCAGTTCGGCCACCTCGCGCTGCGAGGCGAGCAGCGAGATGACCGGGCTTTCACAGTCCGGCTCGAACTCCGTGCTGTTGGTGCCCGACAGCTTGCAGACCGTGCGCGCGAACTCGATGATCGCCATCTGGAGTCCCAGGCAGATCCCGAAAAACGGTAATCCATTCTCCCGCGCCCAGCGAATGGCTTCCACCATGCCATCCACGCCACGCACGCCGAAGCCCCCCGGCACCAGGAGCCCATGCTTTCCGGCCAGCAGCTTCGCGGCCGCCGCCTGGTCGGTGAACTGATCGCTCCCGACCCATTGCACGTCCACGCCGACATCGTTCGGAATCCCGCCGTGCAGCAAGGCCTCCTGCACGGATTTGTAGGCGTCATGGAGATCAGTGTACTTCCCCACCACGACGATCTGGACCCGCTCCTTGGGATGCAGGATTTTGTCGGTCATGCTCCGCCAGGGAGCGAGATCGGGTTCCTTGGTGTCCAGATGCAGCCGCTCGCAAACGACGCGATCGAAGCCCTGCTCCTGAAAGCGTAGCGGGATTTCATAGATCGATTCGACATCGGGCGACTCGATCACGCAGCCGAAATCGACATTGCAGAACAAGGCGATCTTTCGCTTGATCTCGGCCGAGAGCGGATGCTCGCTCCGGCACACCAGCATATCAGGCTGGATTCCGATTTCCATCAGCTCGCGCACCGAGTGTTGGGTCGGCTTGGTCTTGAGCTCACCCGCCGCCGCGATGTAGGGCACCAGCGTCAGGTGCACGAAAATCGCGTTGTCGCGGCCCACCTCCTGGCGGAACTGCCGGATGGCCTCGAGAAACGGCAGCGACTCGATATCGCCCACGGTGCCGCCAATCTCGAGGATGACGACGTCCTGCTCCGGAGCCGAGCGACGGATGGCCTGCTTGATCTCATCCGTGATGTGGGGGACCACCTGGACCGTGGAGCCGAGATACTCGCCGCGCCGCTCCTTGTTGATGACGTTCTGGTACACCCGCCCCGTCGTGATGTTGTTCTGCTGGGAGAGCGAGCGCTCGATGAAACGCTCGTAGTGCCCGAGATCGAGATCGGTTTCCGCGCCGTCATCCGTCACGTAGACCTCACCGTGCTGGAACGGCGACATCGTGCCCGGATCGACGTTGATGTAGGGATCGAACTTGAGAATCGTCACCGAAAGGCCGCGTTCGACC
>DASYPD010000385.1:0-1855 GCA_036007005.1 Gemmatimonadales bacterium | reverse complement strand
CTTCGACGTGGCGAGCACGCTGCCCGTGCTGCTGTCGCTGCCCGCCTGGACGCCCGGCGCCTACGAGATCAGCAACTACGCCCGCAGGCTTTCCAATTTCACGGCGACCAGTGCGGGCCGTCCTGCGGTCTGGGACAAAGCCGACTACGACACCTGGCGCGTTCGGCCGTTCGCGCCCGGGGCCATGCGGGTGAGCTTCGACTTCCTCGCGGATACGCTCGACAACGCGATGGCGTGGGCCAAACCCGATTTTCTGCTGCTCAACGGCACCAACGTCTTCCTCTACCCGGAAGGCGGGGGGCTCGACTTTCCCGCCCAGCTGACCGTCACGACCGCGGCGGGATGGCGCGTCCTCACCGGGCTCGAGCCTGCCGGGGCGAGGTCGTACCGCGCCGGCAATTATCACGACCTGGTGGACATGCCGTTCTTCATCGGCCGTTTCGATCTCGACAGCGCCGAGATCGAGGGGCACTGGCACCGGCTCGCGTCCTACCCCGCGGGCCAGCTCAAGGGCGCGCCGCGGGAGCTGCTCTGGCGGCAGCTCAAGGGGTTTGCGCCGGCGGAAGCGAGAGTCTTCGGCGAGACGCCGTGGCAGAACTACTCCACCATGATGATCTTCGATTCGTCCTTTGGCGGCGGCAGCGCGCTGGAGCACCAGAGCTCTCATGTCGGCATCTACAGCCCCGAATTCATCGGGACCCCGCTGCTCGCCTCGATTACCGCGCACGAGATGTTCCACTCCTGGAATGTGAAGCGGCTGCGGCCCGCGGAGCTGGTTCCCTATCGCTACGATCAGCCGCAGCCGACTCCCCTGCTCTGGGTCAGCGAGGGCATCACCGATTACTACGCCGATCTCGCGCTGCTGCGTGGGGAAGTGATCGACTCCACCGTGTTCCTCAACGTCACCGAGGGCAAGCGGCGCCATACCGAGCAGACCGTGGCGGTGGCGCTGGAAGACGCCTCGCTCACCACCTGGATCAAGCCGACCGACGGGACCGAAGACATCTACTACGACAAGGGCTCGCTCGCCGGGTTCCTGCTCGATATCCTGATCCGCGACGCGAGCGACAATCGCCGCTCGCTCGACCAGGTGCTGCGCGGCCTCTACCAGAGCACCTACAAGAAGGGCAAGGGTTTTACGACTGCGGAGTGGTGGGCCGCGGTGAGCGCGGCGGCGGGCGGCAAGTCCTTCGCCGAGTTTGCGGCGAAGTATGTCGAGGGCCGGGACCCGTTGCCGTGGACCGCGGTGGTACCCCTCGCCGGGTTACGCTATCAGGCCGACAGCAGCCGGGAGCTGCGCATGGGCGTCAGTACCTTGTCCGATAGCGCCCGGGTGATCGTCACCGCGGTCACCAGCGGAAGTGCTGCCGACGAGGCTGGCATCGAGCCCGGCGATCAACTCGTGCGCGTCGGAGAGCTCGAGGTCAAGGACGAGAGCTTCGGTGTGCTCTTTCGCACCCGCTATGCCGCCGCGGAAGGATCCAGCATTCCCGTCGTGGTGCGGAGAAACCAGGCGGAGCGCACTCTGCAGCTGAAAGTGCGGCGCGAGCTGGTGGTCAACAGCCGGTTGAGCTACGATGCCGCGGCGGGCGCGAAGGCAGTGCGGGTTAGGAACGGGATTCTGAAGGGAACCACAGAACCCTGAGCAGTTACCGGTCACCGGTCACGGGTCACTGCGGCTTCGCCGCCGCCAGCAGTTGCCGCTGGGTGGGGCTGTTCCCCAGCAGCTCCAGCGCCTTCCCCAGCTGCTCGTCGTTCTTGAGGCTCCGCCGGAACGCCGTGGAATCGCCGAAGGCGAGCTGGGCGAATTGCTGCTCCATGGTCCGGTCGATCACCGGTTGGGCGGCATCGAATT
>DASYPD010000384.1:0-4095 GCA_036007005.1 Gemmatimonadales bacterium | reverse complement strand
GCCTCTGTACTCGCGCATTCCGACCGCTTCCGCGCGGGCATCGTGCGAAGTGGGGCGTCGGACGGGCTCAGGTTCGGCGGGTTGGAGTCCGAGGGGATGAGCGACGCCAAGCTCAAGGCGCCGCTGCTCCTGATTCAGGCGACAGCGGATGACAGCTCCGGGACTTTTCCCAGTGAGCTCGAGCGGCTGTACTTCGCGCTCAAAGACCAGGGCGTCACTCTGCGGCTGGTGGTGATCCCGGGAGAGCGTCACGGCTATGCCGCGCGGGAGTCTGCGTGGGAGGTGATGTATGAGATGGTAGGGTGGCTGGAGCGGTACCTACGGTGAGCGGCAAGCGGTAAGCGGTAAGCGGTAAGCGGGCCATCACCCGCCCCCCGCTTACTGCTCACCGCTCACCGCTTACCGCTTGCCGCTAACCGCCCATAAAGCGCATTAAACAGGAACTTGTACGTCCCGTGCGGCTGGCTGCGGAAGGTGATCTCCGGGCCATAGAGATAGAGCGTGCCCGCACCGACCTTCGCCTCGGCCGCGGCGATCCCTCCATTCAGATACTGCTGGCCCCAAGCCCAACCGCTCCGCAGGGGCGTGGGGCTGGCATACCATGCCACCTTGCGAATCCCCTGCGCTTCGGCTTCGGGACCGAGCTTGAGCACCGGGCTCTCGTCGAACATCACGATAACCTTGGGCTCGAGCCCGAGTGCCGAGCTCGCCGAGGTATCAACGGAAACCTCGAGCAGCGAGGCAGGTACGTAGAACTTTTCCCGGGGCAGGGGGCGCACCTGGCCAGCGGAGGTGCGCTCGACCAGCTGATTTTCGATGGGAAGCCCGAGGTGCGTCGCGAGGGCGGTCGAGCTGCCGATGGTGACGATGCGGCCGCCGGCCTCGAGGAACGCCTTGAGCTGAGGTACGGTCTTCTCGACCGTGACCCGGCCGGTCATGGCCTTGAGAGAATCGGGGAGATCACTGGCGGCCTCGTTGCCGAAGCGCCGCGAGGCGGTGGCGGCAGCGCCGGCAGCCGGTCCCGGGATCCCGCCATCGACGAAGACCAGCGCGTCGAACTGCGCCCTCAGGTTGCCGGCGTCGAGCCGCTGAGGATAGACCACCTCGAAGGGGAACTCGAACTGCTCGAACATCCAGCGGGTCCAGCCCGAGGGCATCGAGCCGCCGTACTGATCCCAGAGGCCGATGCGAATCGGCTTGAGCGGAGTGGCGGCGCCCGGCGGCACGCTCAGGGCGATCGCCGGTAGGCCCTTCTCCTCGGCGAGTTTCCTGAGGATGGCGGTGGACGCCGTGCTCGCAGGCACATACCAACTCCCCGTCGGGTAGCTCACCCCGCCGACGGTGATGGAGTGGTTAAGCGCCTGGACGGTTTGCTTGGCTGCAAGCAGCCGGTTCACAGCCAGGAAGCCATCATTGATGCGCCGATCTATGAGGTACGCTCTCCCCCTTCCCACTGCCACCGCCACTGGTGGTTTCGCCAGCACGTCGTCCACTTTCACGAACGGGCCCTCAAAGCCGTCGAGGATGCGAGCGAACTTGACGCCCATCTGGAGGGCGAGCGTGTAGCCGGCGTTGTCGTAAGGGGGACGTGGCGGACCTCCCGGATACAGCAGATCGTCGGGGTAATCCTGCGGCTCGAGCATGTCGAGCACGTGAGGCCGGAACGCCTGGGCGGTCTTGATCACGTAGGAGCCCGCGGGATACTGCGTGCCCGCGACACTGAAGGGCGCGCTGGCACGGAGGACGTCGATGCCCGACTTGATGAGCGCGTTCACGAACTTGGTCGCGGTCAAGAAATCCGGCTGATTGCTCGGCAGGATGTAGCCGCGCGGATTGCGATCCTCGGGACGGTGCAGCAGGTCGAAATACCGGGTCGGCACCCCGCCCGCACCAGGGCCCCCGGGGAATGCGCCGCCGCCCCCACCCCCACCCCCACCCGCCGCCCGGGGACCCCGCGCGGCGGAATCGCGCGCGACGATCGCTTTGACCGAATCGATCTCGCGCGAGGTCGTGGTCCAGGTATCCATGCTGCCGCGCGCGATGGCGTTCCTGCCCATCACGTAGATGTTGTAGAGGAAGGCCTCCCGATAGCGCGACGCGAGATCGAGAATGGCGCGATTCGCGGTGATCGAGTAATCGATCGATTGGCGGAAATGCCAGGGCTGGGGCGCGATCGGGTACGGGAGATCGCTATTGGAGAGCTGGCGGTCGGGAACGAAGGGGATTTGCATCGGGGTGGGGTTCCCGATCGTCTCGGTCAAGATCCCCACGATGTTGTGGAAGTACGCGGTGGTGCGGAGGCCGCCGTTGAACCAGGTCTGGTAGGTCGCGCCGTAGCGCTCCACCACTCCCGGTTTACCCTCGGCGGAGAAGCGCGAGTGCATGGCGGAGCCGACCAGCGAAATCTCGTCCACGACCAGCGGATCGAAGAAGTAGTTGTGGGGATCGCGGAAGGGCGGAGCGAACATCACCGTTCCTGCGGGTCCGGCCTGGTGGTGATTGTACATGATCTGGGGATACCACTCCCGGTACATGATCCGGCTGTCGTTCTGCGATTCGGGCATTGCGTTCATGTAAAAGTCGCGATTGTCGTCGTGCCCGACATACTTGTGATAGAGCCTCGGCAGGTCGTTCATGGAGCGCTTGCTGGAATCGGCGCGCCGCATATACCAGCTCGCGACCAGCTCCTGGCCATCCGGATTGACCTGCACCATGAGTTGGATCACGTCATCGAGGATGCGCAGCGTTTCGGGATCGTTCAGGCTGGCCATCTGCCAGACGTGCTCGAGCAGCTGATGCGAGCCCAGCACTTCACTGGCGTGGAGGCCCCCATCGATCCAGACGACCGCCTTGCCCTCCTTGGCGAGGACCTTTGCCTGCTCGTCGCTGAGCCCTTCGGCCCGCGCGAGCCTGGCGGAGATCTCGCGGTAACGATCCAGCTTCGCGAGATTGGCGGGCGAGCTGATGATCATCATGTACTGGTCGCGGCCTTCAGCGGTTTTTCCGATCGAGACGAGCTTCAGGCGCGGCGATTCGCTCGCCAGCTTCTTCCAGTACTCGACCAGCTGCGTATAGGTCGCGAGCTGGTAATCGTCACCCACGTTCCAGCCGAACTGCTCCTTGGGGCTGGTGAGGTGGGATTGAGCGGTGAGGACGGTGGGAAAAGTGAAGACCGTGAGGAGGGTGGAAACCCGCAGCGCGGTGCGGCGCAGAGCAATCGCAGGCATGGCGCAATCCTGAGGATGACAGTTTGGAGACAGAAGAAGATACGCTACAACTGGACCCTGTGTTGACGACCAGATCGCCACGCGCCCTCCGGGCCCCCGCGATGACAAGAATGAAACAGGGGCTGCTCGCGCAGCCCCCGCTCACCGCTCACCGCTCAGCTCTCACGGCATTTACGGCAAGCGATCCGTGCAGCTCGCTTGCGGGTCACTGGGATTGTTCTGCTCCGCCTGCGGAATCGGGAAGTTCACGTCGGTGCCCATCGGGCCGCCCTTGAAATAGATCCCCGTCGGGAAAACGGTTTCCGCGTTGCGGCCATACTGCCGGATCATCCGGCGCAGATCACCCAGGCGATGTCCCGTGCTGAACATCCAGAAGGCCCGCTCGCGGAAAAGCAGATCGACACGAGCCGTGGTGGTCCCCGGATCGGTCAGGGGAGCCAGCCCCGCCTTGGTCGCGCGGGCGACGTTGAGCTTCGCAATGAAGGTGGCCGCATCGTTGGCCCGTAGCGCGGCCTCGGCCTCGATGAGCCGGGCCTCGATGCCCGAGGCGATGATGACCGGATCGGTCCGGTTGAGCCAGATCCCCTGGGAGTTCCACGGGGTCACGGCATCAAAAGAGGTGGCAGGCGAGGTGGGGCCGGGTGGAATACGGGGATCGTTGGCGGTCTTGAAGTTCAGGCCGTTACCACCGTCGCCATCCGCCATGGTATAGCGCCGCAGACTGATGTTCTGCAGCCAGAGCGCGTTGTCGTTTGCGGTAACCGAGTGGGTGCTCAGATACTGGAAGGCGGTCACGACCGCGGCGGCCGCGGCCGCGGCGCCCACGGGATCGTTGCGATTGAGGAGCGCGCGCGCCTTGATGACCTGG
>DASYPD010000383.1:0-9338 GCA_036007005.1 Gemmatimonadales bacterium | reverse complement strand
GTGGCGGCCGATCAGCGGGTCCTCTTCAGCAATATCGGCTACGAGGATGTGACCGACTACGCCGAGCTGCCCGAGAACGTCGCGCGCTTCAGCATGCGGCCCGTGGGCAAGGACAGCGCGCTGGCCGAGAGTCGCGAGGTGATGGGAGACGGCGCGCGCTACACTCTGGTGGCGCTGCCCGACGGCAAGGGCGGCAGCTTGCTGCGGGTGCTCAAGGATGAGTTGCCCACCGATTCCAGCAGAGCCAAGATCCGCGTGGTCAATGCCGCACCCGGACTGGAAGACGTCAAGGTGAGCATCGCGGGACAGCCCACCCCGCTTTTCGACCACATCGCGCTCGGCGCCGAGGCCGGCTACCAGGACATCGCTCCCAACACCGCGACGCTGCTCTTCCAGCGCAGCAAGGGCGCGCCCGTGGTACGGGTGGAGAAGTGGAAGCTCGAGCCCGGCCGTGCCTACACCATCGTGCTGACTGGAGCCGCCGGCCACAAAGTCGAGGCCGTGAAGTTCGACGACCGGCTGATCCGCTCGGGAAGCCAAGTGTCGCTCAAGCCCTAATACGCGAACTCAGGAGAAGAACATGGCACTCGATTCGATGCAGGACCTGCTGCTGGACCAACTGCGGGATCTCTATAACGCCGAGCAGCAACTGGTGAAGGCGCTGCCCAAGATCGCCGAGAAAAGCTGCAGCGCTTCACTCCGAGAAGCCTTCGAGGCGCATTGGCGGGAAACCGAGGGACAGGTCGTGCGGCTGGAGCGCGCCTTCTTCAGCCTCGGCGAAGAGCCGGAAGGCAAGAAGTGCAAGGGGATGGAAGGGCTGCTGGACGAAGGGAAGGACATGCTCTCTGAAAACGGCTCGGACAGCGTGCGCGACGCGGGCATCATCGCCGCGGCGCAGCGGGTGGAGCACTACGAGATCGCGGGTTACGGCTGCGCCATCACCTTTGCCCAGTTGCTGGGGCACCAGGACATCGTGACGCTGCTGGAGGAAACGCTGGCGGAGGAGAAGGCGGCGGACGAGAAGCTGACCGCTATCGCCGAAGAGGAAGTCAACCAGCACGCGATGGCGGAGCCGACAACCCATTGAGCGGGGAGGAGCGGGAAGTCATCCCGAGCGAAGCGAAGGGATCTGGACGTGTTGACGACACCACCCGAGAGGAGACCGCGATGCCACGCGAGCCAAACGATTCCGAAAGGGATTATGACAGCGATATCGAGCAGGACACCGAGAACCTCGAAGCCGTCGAGTCACAGTTCGAGCTCCCGAGCGCGGAGACCCGCGAGAGAGCGAGTCGCCCGAAGGCCACAGGGGGCCAGCGCACCGGCTCCCAGTCCGCGGAGCGAGCCACCGGCAAGGCTCGAGGAAAGCGACCGGCTCGGCGAGCCGGCAAGCGCGCTGCGCGCTGAGCTCATTGCCAGGGCGGTGCCCACGCCCTGGCTGCTGGAGGGATCGTTGGCCGGGTTAGGCGCGGTCGGCATCGCGGTGAGCGGCATCGCCACGACGACGACCGAGCTGGCGATGCTGCTCTTCACGGTGTCGCTGGCGGGGCTCGCGGTGCTCGTGGTGGCGGAAACCCGGGCGAAGCGGCGGTGGACGTTGCGGCACTAGGGGCAGTTGGGGGGGGGAAACGCCGCGGGGATCCGCAGCAAAGGGTCCAGGGGAAACAGGTTCCTCTGGGCCCTTTTGTTCGCCGCTGCTAGCGAAGCGCCTCGTCCACGATCGCCTGCGCCTCTGCCCCGATGCGACGCAGGTGATCCTCCCCCCGAAAGCTCTCCGCATAGATCTTGTAAAGGTCTTCCGTCCCCGACGGCCGTGCGGCGAACCAGCCGCCGGCGGCAATGACCTTCACGCCGCCGATGGGCGCGTCGTTGCCGGGAGCCCGGCTGAGGATGCGCTGGACCGGCTCGCCGGCGAGCTGCGTGCAGCGCACCTGCTCGGGCGAGAGCGCCGCCAGCCGCTGCTTCTGCTCCGGGGTCGCGGGGGCCTCGATCCGGTCGGAGACCGCCGCACCGAACTCCCGCGTCAGCTCGCCGTAGAGCTCGCCGGGATCGCGTCCCGCGCGCGCCGTGATCTCCGCCGCGAGCAACCCCGGGACGATGCCATCCTTGTCTGTCGTCCAGACCGTGCCGTCGCGGCGGAGAAAGGAGGCGCCCGCGCTTTCTTCGCCGCCGAAGCCGAGCGAGCCGTCGAGCAGGCCGTCGACAAACCACTTGAATCCGACCGGCACCTCGTACAGGGTCCGGCCCAGCTTCGCACTCACCCGATCGATCATCCCGCTGCTCACCACCGTCTTGCCCACACCGGCGCCCGCGCGCCATTGTGGCCGATGGGCGAACAGGTGGTGGATGGCGACCGCGAGATAATGATTGGGCGGCAGCAACCCCGAGCTCCGGGTGACGATCCCGTGCCGGTCGTGGTCGGTGTCGCACGCGACGGCGATGTCGAAGCGATCCTTCAACCCGATCAGCCGCTGCATCGCGTAGGGCGACGAAGGGTCCATCCGGATGCGCCCGTCCCAATCCACCGTCATGAACCCGAACGTCGGATCGACCGTCTCGCTGACGACGGTGAGGTCGAGACCGTAGCGCTGGGCGATCGGAGCCCAGTAATGGACTCCGGCCCCGCCGAGCGGATCGACGCCCAGGCGGATGCTCGCGCCGCGAATCGCCTCCATGTCGATCACCGAACCGAGGTCGTTCACGTAGGCGTTGAGATAGTCGTGCCGATGCGTGGTGGCAGCGCGCAAGGCCTGCTCGACGGGCACTCGCTTCACGCCCTGGAGGCCCCGGGTCAGCAGGTCGTTGGCTTCCGCTTCGATCCAGCGGGTGACACCAGTATCCGCCGGTCCCCCGTGCGGCGGGTTGTACTTGAACCCCCCGTCCTCAGGCGGATTGTGCGAAGGCGTGACGACAATGCCGTCGGCCAGGCCGGCGCTCCGCCCGCGATTATGGCTGAGGATGGCGTGCGACACCGCGGGGGTCGGCGTGTATTCGTCGTGCTCGGCCAGCATGACGTCGACGCCATTGGCCGCCAGCACTTCGAGTGCACTGGCGCACGCCGGCGGCGACAGCGCGTGAGTGTCGCTGCCGAGGAACAGCGGACCGTCGACGGCCTGCTGCACGCGGTAGCGGCAGATGGCCTGCGTGATGGCGAGGACGTGCCATTCGTTGAAGCTCTTCAGGAATGCGGATCCCCGGTGCCCCGAGGTGCCGAAAGCGACTCGCTGCCCGGGGATCGCGGGATCGGGCACCTCGGTGTAGTAGGCGCTGCTGAGTCTGGGCAGGTCCACCAGCATCGCGGGGGGAGCCGGTTTGCCAGCCAGCGGACTGAGCTTCACGGCAACCAGCCACCGGCGAATCCGGCGGCGCGCAGCCCGGCGATGAGATACGGACAGCCTCGCATCAATTGCCACACCAGTCCCGAGCGGAAGTTTTCGACCATCACGACGATCGGCCCCTCGTTGATGCCGAAGTGCCACGGCGAGACCCAACCCAGCGGGGAACCGCTGCTGTCGGGGAAGGTGGGATTGAACGTCGCCTTGTACCCGTACGGATGAAGGTCGTGGAGACGGAGCCGGTTGAAGTGCGCGATGGTCGGCAGCACGATCTCCGGCGCGAACGGCAGCGATGCGACGACGGCCCACGGAGCGACCGTGCCGTCGTCGGGGCCGTCGGGCACTCCCCGGGCAAAGTAGTCGAAGAACCGCCGCTGGACGCCATTCACCACGCGAGTCAGCTCGCCCGGTCCGTCGCTCGCGGTGATGCCCCAGCAGAACTCTCCGTATCGCGCGAAGCCTTCGGGATTGCGGATGCCGTACTGCTGCTGCACCAAGGTGGCGCGCCGGGTGTTCTCGAAATAGTCGATTCCGCGTTCGCGCATGAACGCGTCCTGGATGCCGCGAAAGTCGATCCACACGTGGGAGAGCTGGTGCGTGAACAGCGGTCCCGCGTACAGGAATGAGGTATCGTAGACCGTCTTCCATTCATAGGTCGACGCCCAGGCCCGATAGCTCTCCCGGGAGAGCGGATGCGTCGGCGACCCGAGCCCGAGCAGGTACAGCAACAGCGCCTCGTCATACCCTTCCCAGCGGAACGGGAGGAAGCCGCTTTCCGGTTTCCATCCGTGGGTCACCGTGGCGCCGCCGTTCTGGGCCCAGCGCCAGTCGACGCGCGCGTACAACCGCTCGGCGAGCTCGCGGATCTCGCGCTCGGCCGGCGCGTCGCCGTCGAAGTACGCCGCGGCGACCAGCATGCCGCCCAGCAGGAGGGCCGAATCGACCGTGGACCGCTCGCAGTGCCAGGCGCGCGCGCCTGTTTGCATATCCAGGAAGTGATAGTAGAACCCCTGGTACCCTGTCGCGTCGGGCTCGGGTCCCTGGGTGCTCCGCCAGAAGAATCGCAGCGTGGTGAGCGTGCGCTCCGCGGCCTCGACGCGCGGGACGAACCCGCGCTCCACGCCGACCGGATACGCGGTGAGCGCCAATCCCACCGCCGCGATGCTCGCCGGCCAGTCCGCGCGCGTCTTGTCGAACACCAATCCGTTGGCGCGATTGGTCTCCTGCAGAAAGTAGTCGAACGCGCCGCGCTGGATCGCATGGAGCATGCGCGACTCCGCTCCGCGTGTCGTCATACTCTCCCGCCTGGATTGCGTGCCGTGGACGGAACGGTGCACCCGACGCCGGATCAGGAATTTACGCTATGGAGAGTCACAATTCCCTGGTTGGAGCGCTACATTGTGAGGGATACCTTGCGCCCTGGCAGACCTCATGCAACAGCGCAGCATCGCAAAACTCATCAAGGCGGTGTCGATCGGTGCGTTAGCGCCGCTGTTGGTGCTCGCGGCCCAGAAGCACCCGGACCCCAACGAGGAGGCCCCGACGCGGGTCAGGTATCCGGAAGGGATCGTGCATGGCTTCCTCCTGCTGCGTACACTGAGCGGAACCACTCTGGCGCAGGGGGATCTGTTGCAAGTCGCGCGGGGCGATACGGTCGAAGGCCGCATCCTGTTTCGGTTCAAGGATGGGTCCATCCGGGACGAGACCGGGACCTACACGCAGCGAGGCGTCTTCCTCTTGCAGAGCTATCACCTGATCCAGCGGGGTCCCTCATTCGAGGACGACTTGGAAGTCTGGATGGATGGCGCGACCGGCAGGTACCGAGTCAAGTCGAAGGCCCACAAGGATGGCGACGAAGAGCTGGAGGAAGGCACCCTGGAGCTGCCGCGCAACACGTACAATGGACTCGTGCTCACCATCCTTAAGAATCTGGCCAAGGGAGCGGTCGGCAATATCCACATCGTGGCGTTCATGCCGAAGCCCCGAATCGTCCGGGTAGAAGTCCAGCCGGCGGGTGAGCAGAAGCTGCTGCTCGAGGACCTGCAGAAAGCTGCGATCCACTACGTGCTCAAGCCGCGGCTGGGGACCTTCACGACCCTCTTCGCGAAGGTGCTGGGCAAGATGCCGCCCGACAATCACGCCTGGATCCTGACGGGAGAGATCCCGACCTTTGTGCGATTCGAAGGGCCGCTGTACCCCGACGGGCCGATCCGCCGCATCGAGCAAACGACGCTGAGCTGGCCCCCCTAGGCCGATGCACCCGGATGATCGTAACGGAGCGC
Organism: Gemmatimonadales bacterium; assembly: GCA_036007005.1. GTDB lineage: Bacteria > Gemmatimonadota > Gemmatimonadetes > Gemmatimonadales > GWC2-71-9 > JABFSM01. The sequence continues at coordinate 3,721 of DASYPD010000383.1, read as the reverse complement.
TGCCGCCAGAGGCGCGGCCTTTTCGAGTCCTGTTGATCGCCGGCTCCGACCGCCGGCAGTACGACTGCCCCGGCGTCGACTCGAAGGCGCGGGCCTTGATGTTCCGGATGGCCGATCGTTTGCCTCAGGATTGGGAGATCGATCTCGAGGACCTGGGAAACGTCTGGAACCGCGAGCAGATCAGAAGCTGCAACGGCTGCGTGTCCACCTCCATGGCGCTCTGTGTCTGGCCTTGCAACTGCTACGAGAAGAACAACCGCGGCCAGCCCGACCTGATGTGGAATCTCGACCTCTACGCCCGCCTCGACCTGGCTGATGCCTGGGCCATTATCGGGCCGGTGAACTGGTACGCCATGAGCAGCAATCTCAAGGCGATGTTCGACCGGCTCGTCTGCATGAACGGCGGAAACCCTCGCGAAGAGCTGATCGAGCACAAGGATCCGGCTCGGGCCATCGAGCTGGAGCACTCACCCGAGTGGCAAGAGCTGAGTCAGAACCATCTCGAGGGGCGATCGGCGGCCTTTTTCTGTTATGGTGATGGGGGCGGTGACGAGCTCGACGAAGAGGGCCGGCCGCAAGTACTCCGGCATCCGCAGTGGTTCGATACCGAGGCGGAGCCGTTCGAGAACATGCGGGATACCTACGCGCCCCTGGTCTGGCAGTGTCGCTATAGCGGCATCGAGGTCCCCGATACGCTCTGGCGCTTCGTCGAATTCGGAAGGGGGCGAAAGTATTCCGACAATCAAGCCGAGCATCTGGCCGAGCTGCCCGGGGTCTTGCCGGAGTTCGACGCCTGGTGCGACGCCTTCAGCGCGCACGTCTCCCGCAAAGGCAAGATCACGCCGGGACGGTATCGCGCCTATGGATACCGCCCTCCCTCCCATTTTCTGGCGGATCTCAAGACGAAATGGCGCGGGCTGCGGATGGCCCTGGGCTTTCCGGTCCCCGGCAGCTCGCCGGCCATCCAGCAGCAGCAGGGCCTCAATCGGGATGCGCACATCCATTACAAGCGCGGCGAAGGGGCGAGACTACGCAATCCTTAAGCTCGGTCGTGACCCCCCCACCCTGTTGCGGCCTGGCTCGGCGAGCGTTGCGGCTGCCCGAGCGGCGCTGCGGGGCGTTAAGCATCATCTAGCGGAACAGCTCGTGCGCCCCGATGCGCCGCTCGGACCCCGCAGCCGCTCGCCGGCCGCGGCCGCTGTTACCTTGCAACCATGCTGGCCCCCCTACGCCTGGCTCCTTTCTGCGCGCTGGCGCTCGGCGCTGCGAGTTTCTCCCGCACGAGCCCGCCGATGCGGGTCACCATCAACGACAATCGTATCCCCGCCGGAACGCTGCAGAACGGCGTGCTCACAATCGAACTCGAGCTTCGGGAAGGCGAATGGCACCCCGACCGCGACGCTGATCCCGGGCTGGTGCTGCATGCGTTCGCGGAGGTCGGGAAGCCACCGGCGATTCCGGGGCCGCTGATCCGGGTTCCCGAGGGCACCGTCATCCACGCCACGCTCCACAACGCGCTCGGCGACAGCGCGGTCTTCATCCACGGATTCTCGCAGCGCGGGATAGCGGGGTCTCCCAACGATCCGCTACGGCTCGAGCCCGGCCAGAGTCATCCCGTCAGCTTCACCGCGGGAAACCCAGGTACCTACTACTACTGGGCTTCGACGCGTGCCGGTCCCATCACCGACCGGTCGCCGAGCGACGCCGAGCTGGCGGGGGCGTTCATCATCGATCCGGCTGGCACGGCGGCTCCGCCGCGCGAGCGGGTGTTGGTGCTAGCCGAGTGGAACAGGGACGGGCGGGCCGGCGGCATCATCCTCCGCACCGATCTGACCCGTTTCACCATCAACGGAAAGGCCTGGCCTAATACGGAGCGGCTCACCTACACGGTGGGCGACACTTTGCGCTTCCGGGTGATCAACGCGAGCGACAATCCCCACCCGATGCATCTGCACGGTTTCTACTACCGGGTGGAAAGCCGGGGCGACGGCAGCAGAGACACCCGCTACGATCCCGCCGCGCCGCCGCAACTGGTCGTCACCGAGCGGGTGGCGCCCGGGCGCAGCTTCAGCATGGCGTGGGTGCCGGAGCGCGCGGGTTACTGGCTCTTCCACTGCCACAACAATTTTCACGTGCTGCGGGGCCGCCCGCTCGATGGCTCGCCGCTCGTGCCCGAGTACCGGCTGCACCCGGAGAACCACGCACTGGAGCTGATGGGCGGACTGGTCATGGGGATCGAAGTGCGTCCCGGTGGCGCTCCGCTCGCCACGGAACCGGTTGCGCGCCGGCGGCTCCGGCTGATCGCGCGCGTGGATTCCGCCGCGGGCGGCAGCGAGGCCGAGCCAGCCTACCGCTACGTGCTGGAGGAAGGCGGGCGCGGCTCGGCGGCAGGCCCCTCGCTACCGGGACCGCTGATCCTGCTCAAACGGGGCGAGCCGGTGAGCATCACCGTGGTCAATCAGCTCCCCGAGGCGACGGCGGTGCACTGGCACGGGATCGAGCTCGACAGCTACATGGATGGGGTCGCGGGGTACTCGGGGCATCCGGGACGGATCGCCCCGGCGATCGCGCCGCGCGACTCCTTCGAGGCGCGGTTTACCCCGCCGCGGGCGGGGAGTTTCATCTATCACCCGCATGCCGACGAAGTGCGGCAGCAGCAGGCCGGGCTGTCGGGTCCGCTGCTGGTGGTGAACGATCCGGCGCCGTTCGATCCGGTGCATGACATCGTGCTGCTGCTCTCGACGCCGCGGCGCGAGGCGGATGCGGACCACGTCCTGCTCAACGGGAGCCTCGCTCCCGCACCGCTCGAGCTGCGCCGGGGCGAGCGCTATCGCTTCCGGGTGATCGACATCCACACCTTCCGGCCCAGCATGATCGTGCGGCTGGTTCGCGATTCCACGCCGCTCACCTGGCGCGCGATCGCGAAGGATGGGATGGAGCTGCCGGCAGGGCGGGCGGTCGTAGGACCGGCGGTGCAGCAGATGGGAAACGGGGAGACCTACGACTTCGAATTCGCGCCCGGCGAGGCGGGAGAGTTCCGCATCACGGTTTCTGCCGCGGCAGGAGACCTGCTGGTGGCGATGCCGGTGCGGGTCCGCTAGTCGCGCGCTCAGACCCTAGCGCTTTCCCCGATTGCCCGTTCGAGTAGTGATCGCCGCGAGGTTCTGCACCAGAATCAGCTCGGTGGCATCATCGGGATCGCCGGTGACGAAAATGAAGTGGGTGCCAGTGGGATCAACGTCGTAGCCGGCGTGGCGCGGGTTCGACTGATAGTTGGCGGTGAAGAGCAAGCTCCGCCGCCCCACCGCGAAGTCGGGCTGGAGGGGAACCTGGACCGCGAAAAGACTGTCGGCGTTGCGGTAGAAGAGCTCCCGGCCGTCGCGACGCCAGCGCGGCTCGGTTCCACCGGCCGCCGACACCAGCCAGCGACCGCCCCCGGCGGGGAACGGCCGCACGTAGACCTCATCACGCCCGGTCTCGTTAGACACGTACGCCACCCAGCGCTCGTTGGGGGAGAGGACGGCCGACCGTTCGTCAAAGCGGGAGGTGAGCAGCGCATGCGGCGACCCGAGCGAGTCACGCCGTACGACATAGATATCGCCGGGAATCCCGCCCAGGCGGTAGACGATGGTCTGCTGATCGCGGGTCAGGAACCCCTCGTAGACGTCGCCGGTCGGCCTAGGCAGCAGCGTATCGACCTCGCCGCCCCCGATGGGAGCCC
>DASYPD010000382.1:0-4361 GCA_036007005.1 Gemmatimonadales bacterium | reverse complement strand
CGGTGAGCGGTCAGCGGGCCGCCTCCACCCCTCCCGCTCACCGCTCACCGCTCACCGCTCACTGTGTCTCGGTATTTCATGTTGCATATAGCGTTGACCGGCAACATCGCCGCCGGCAAGTCGGCGGTGGCGTCCCTGTTTCGCGAGTGGGGCGCCACGGTGCTCGATGCCGATGACATCGTGCGGGCACTGCAGCAGCCCGGCACGCCGGTCTTCAATGCCATTGTCGCGCGGTTCGGGCCTGCGATCGTCGCGGCGGACGGCAGCCTCGACCGCGCCGCGCTCCGGGCCCGGATGCTGGCCGATCCCGCCGAACGGCTGGCGCTGGAGCAGATCGTCCATCCCGCCGTGCGGGCCGAGCGCGCGCGCTTGCTCGCGCAGCAGCGGACCGCACCGATTCCGATCGTCGTGAGCGACATTCCGCTGCTCTTCGAGGCCGCCGATCCGGCCGGCTTCGATGCGGTGGTCTTGGTGGACGCGCCCGAAGCGCTGCGGCGCGAACGGCTGCTGCGCGAGCGGGGATTGTCGCCGGCGCAAGCCGATGCGTTGCTCGGCCTGCAGCTCCCGGCCGGACCGAAACGGCTCCGCTCCCACTTCGTGATCGACAACGACGGCTCGCGTGACACCCTGCGCGAGCGCGCGTGGCAGGCGTGGCGCAAGCTGATTTCCCTGCTGCGCACGCGTGCTTGACCCCGGCGGAACGCCCGGGTATCCTCCACCGTTCTTTCCCCGAGGCCAGCGCGGTGGCGAACGTCCCGGATGATCTCCGCTACACAGCGGATCATGAGTACGTCAAGCAAACCGGTGAGACCGGTGTCGTGATCGTCGGCATCACGGACTACGCGCAGGGCGAACTCGGCGACGTCGTCTTCGTCAATCTTCCCAAGGTCGGCCAGCAGTTCGCCGCGCACCAGTCCTTCGGCACCATCGAAGCGGTCAAGGCGGTTTCCGATCTTTTCTGCCCCGTTGCCGGAGAAGTCCTCGCCGCCAATACCGCCCTCGACGGCGATCCCGCGGCGGTGAATCGCTCGCCGTACGATGCGGGCTGGATGATCCGGCTCAAGGCGAGCAACCCTGCCGACCTCGACGGCCTGCTTACCCCCGCGGCGTATCGGGCCCAGATCGGCGCCTGAGCTTCCGCTAGTCGTGCCAACCAGCGGTGCTATGACTTTCGAATCCTTTGTTTCCCGCCACCTGGGGCCTCGCGAGACTGAGGTCGCCGCGATGCTCGAGGTGCTCGGCTACGCGAGCCTCGCGGAGCTGATGGACGCCGTTGTGCCGGCCGCCATCCGGCTGCGACGTCCCCTCGAGCTACCCGCGGCACGCAGCGAGCAGGAATCGCTCGCGGCGCTCGCGGAGCTGGCCGCGACAAACCAGGTCTTTCGCTCCTACCTCGGACTCGGCTATCACAATTGCCATGTGCCGGGCGTCATCCAGCGCAACGTGCTGGAAAACCCCGGCTGGTACACGGCCTACACACCGTACCAGCCCGAGATCGCGCAGGGCCGCCTGGAAGCGCTGCTCACTTTCCAGACCATGGTGGCGGACCTTACCGCGTTGCCGATCGCCAACGCCTCGCTGCTGGACGAAGCCACCGCCGCCGCGGAGGCGATGGCGCTCACGCTGGGCGCGGCGCCGCCTCACGATGATCCCGTCTATCTGGTCGACGAGGGATGTCATCCGCAGACCATCGCCGTGGTGAGCACGCGCGCCGAGGCCCGGGGCGTCACGGTGCGCGTCGCCCCGGCGCGCCAGTTCCGTTTCGGGCCGGGCGTGGTGGGGTGTCTGCTCCAGTATCCTAACACGCTCGGCGCGATCGCGGACTATCGCGAGACGGTGCAGCAGGCCCACGCCGTCAAGGGTCTCGTCACCGTAGCGACGGACCTCCTGGCGCTCGCGCTGCTGCGTCCGCCCGGCGAATGGGGGGCGGACATCGCCGTCGGCAACTCGCAGCGCTTCGGCGTGCCGCTGGGCTATGGCGGACCGCACGCCGCGTTCTTTGCCACCCGCGAGGAGTTCAAGCGCCTGATGCCCGGCCGGATCATCGGGGTGTCGAAGGATCGGGACGGGCGGCCGGCGCTCCGCATGGCGCTGCAGACTCGCGAGCAGCACATCCGCCGGGAAAAGGCCACCAGCAACGTCTGCACCGCGCAGGTCCTGCTCGCGGTCATGGCGGGCATGTATGCCGTCTATCACGGGCCGGACGGCATCCGGGCCATCGCAGAGCGGGTACATGGTCATGCCGGCCGGCTTGCGGCGGCATTCAAGGCCGCCGGCCTCGCGCTCGTGAGCGAAGCGTTTTTCGATACGCTTGCGGTGGATACGAATGCGGCGAGCGCGGCGAAGATCCACGCTGGCGCAAAGCAGAAGCGGATCAACCTGCGCGCGATTTCCCCGACGCGCATTGGAATCGCGTTGGATGAGACGGTGACGGACGCGGACGTGGACGACCTCATTGAGATCTTCGGAGGAACCGTCCGACCTTCCGACCTTCCGCCTTTCCCACTTTCCGACCGCCGCAGCTCGGCGTACCTCACGCATCCGGTCTTTCACACCCACCGCTCCGAGACCGAGATGCTGCGCTATCTCCGCCGGCTCGAGGGACGCGACCTCTCGCTCAATGCGGCCATGATCCCGCTGGGCTCCTGCACCATGAAGCTCAACGCGACCTCCGAAATGATCCCCGTGAGCTGGCCCGGTTTCGCCGCCCTGCATCCCTTCGCGCCGCGCGACCAGGCCGCGGGATACGGGCGGCTTTTTGTCGACCTCGAAGCCTGGCTTGCGGAGATCACCGGATTCGCGAAGCTGTCCTTGCAGCCGAATGCAGGCTCGCAGGGAGAATTCGCCGGGTTACTGGTCATCCGCGCCTATCATCGGGCCCGCGGCGACACCCATCGCAACGTCTGTCTCATTCCGCAGTCTGCCCACGGTACCAATCCGGCGAGCGCGGTGATGGCGGGCATGAAGGTCGTCGTGGTCAAGACCGATGCCCGCGGCAACATCGACCTCGCCGATCTCACCGCCCAGGCCGAGGCGCATGCCAAAGATCTCGCGGCACTGATGGTCACCTATCCGTCGACCCACGGGGTGTTCGAAGACGGCATCAAAGCCATCTGCGCGGTCGTGCACAAGCACGGGGGCCAGGTCTATATGGATGGCGCCAACATGAACGCGCAGGTGGGCCTCACCCGGCCGGCCGACATCGGCGCCGATGTGTGTCATCTCAACCTGCACAAGACCTTCTGCATACCGCATGGTGGCGGCGGCCCCGGGATGGGACCGATTGGTGTCGCGGCCCATCTCGCGCCCTATCTCCCGGGCCATCCCCTCGTGGACAGTCCGGCCACGGCGAGCGGCACCGTGTCGGCTGGCCCCTGGGGCAGTGCTTCCATCCTGCCGATCTCCTGGGCCTATATCGCGATGATGGGGCCCGACGGTCTCACCGAGGCAACCCGGTACGCGATCCTTAACGCCAACTACGTTGCCAAGCGGCTGGAGGGCCACTACCAGACGCTGTATTCCGGCCATCGGGGGCTGATTGCCCACGAATGCATTCTGGATTGCCGGCCCTTCAAGACCTCTGCCGGTGTGGAGGTCGAGGACGTCGCCAAGCGGCTGATCGATTACGGCTTCCATCCGCCGACGGTGTCCTTCCCCGTCGCGGGGACCCTCATGGTAGAACCGACCGAAAGCGAATCGAAGGAGGAGCTCGATCGTTTCTGCGATGCCATGATCGCGATCCGCGAAGAGATTCGAGAAATCGAATCGGGCGTGGCGAGCCGGGAAGACAATCTGTTGCGGCATGCGCCGCATACCCTCGAACAGGTGGCGGCCGATGCCTGGCCCCACGGCTACTCCCGGGAACGCGCCGGCTTTCCCTCCGCTGCCACGCGGGCCTTCAAGGTGTGGCCGACCGTAACCCGCATCGACCAGGCGTATGGAGATCGCCATCTGATCTGCGTGTGCCCGCCGGTCGAACAGTACAGTGAGCGGTAAGCGGTAAGCAGTGAGCGGACCCTTCCCTCCTTCTCGGATCGAGTCCCGCTTACCGCTCACCGCTCACCGCTCACCGTTGCAGTGGACTCTCCTCTTAGACGGGGCCAACGCCGGCTGGCAGAACATGGCAGTGGATTCCGCCCTCCTCGACGCTGCGGACGAGGAGGGCGTCGCATTTCTCCGGCTCTATCGCTGGGAACCCTTTTGTCTCTCCTTCGGCCGTCATGAGCCGGCGGCACGCCGCTACGATCGCGAGCGGATTCAGGCTCTGGGACTCGATTGCGTGCGCCGCCCTACCGGTGGCCGCGCGGTGTGGCACGCCAGAGAACTGACCTACGCGGTGGCCGCTCCCCTGGCGGTCTTCG
>DASYPD010000381.1:0-2005 GCA_036007005.1 Gemmatimonadales bacterium | reverse complement strand
TTCTTGGTGTGGAGCAGACGCCTGCCCTTGTTCCGCGTGTGGACAACTTCTTCGGGAATATCCAGCACTTCGGAGCTGGCGAGCACCGCTCGGTCCTCGGCATTGAAGGACTCCGCTTCGTCCTTCGGAAACAGGTCGAAGACCGTCTTGCCCAGAACCACGTCACGAGCCTGTCCGAGCAGCTCTTCTCCAGCCCGGTTCACGCGGACGAAGCGGAGCTCCGTCGGGTCCTTCAGAAACACCATCCCGGGAATGAGCTCGACGATCTGGGAGAGCCGGCGCTGGCTTTCCCGCAGCTCCCCTTCGGTCTCGATGCGCTTCTTCAAATCCCGGTTGATGGTCAGCCCCGCCAGAACGAGGAAGAAAACCGCGAGGAGACCCGCAGTGAAATTCGTGCTGAGCGCGATCCGATCAGCGGTTCGCAGCCGGGCATTCCAGGCGGCGACGGCGGAATCCTCCTGGGTGGAGAGCACGGCCAGCTCTTCCCAAATCCCTCTGGTGAGCGTCTGTTCGGACTCGGATCGCATGAGCTCCAGCGCAGCGCTGGTCTGCCCTCGTTGTCGCAGCTCGATGCTCCCGCTGAGCTCCGCCAGCCGCCGCTGCACCATGGAATCGAGGCTGGCCAGCCGGCGGGCCCGGGCGGGATCGCTCGCGAAGAGTGCCGCAGCGCGTCCCAGCTGCACTGACAGCGAATCACGCGCCGCGCGATACGGGATCAGGAGCCCGGGTTGAGGAGTGAGCAAGTATCCGCGCTGTGCGGCCTCCGCACCCTGCACGGAAGCGAGCAGGCGATCGAGTTCAGTGCTCCGACTGACGGAGGCCCGCCGCTCGGCGGCCGCTATTCGCGATCTGAACGCGCTCCAGACGGAAATCCCGCCGGTAATGAGCAGAATCCCAACCGCCACGATGAGGGCGAGGTTCACCTTCCGGCGTAGTGCGTGCCTGTCCCCGGCCTCTACCCCCTCACGATCCACTCGGGCACCCGCCACCGTCGCGCCAAGGGCCAAGGCGACGAAGCCCAGGCCCGTATTCAGCGCCAGCGGGATCTGGCCGGGATCTCCCGCGAGAAATATCTGGCGGTAGAGATACGCCACCAAAGTCAGGAAACCGCCGATGCCGCTGAGCAGGGCGAGCGACCGGCCCAAGAGCCGCAGCGTATCTCTCGTCGTACGGATCAGCAGCACGCCACAGCCGAGCACCAGGAAGGAGAAGGCGGCATTGATGCCCATCCGCCCGGGGAACCGGCCGCCCGCTGTGGCGAGCTTGGACTCAAAGAGCACTCGATCGATCGCGAGCGGCCAGCCGAACAACTGGGCTCCGAGCTTGAGGATCGCGATCGCCACGACGCCGACGGCGCACCCAAGTCCCAGGCGCCGCAGCCAGCGCGCTGACGACCCGTCGACGCAGGGCCAGAGCGACACTCCTGCAAGCAGGAAGGCCACCGCGGTCACCGGATTCATGGCGACTCCCACCCCGAAGCCGCTCCGCAGAACCGGCAGATCGAGCCACCAACCCAACAGCGTGATGACGCCAAGCACGACCGCGAGGCCGGCGGCGACGCGCGGCCACCGCTCGAAGCGGTGGGTTTGGCGGGGTCGATCCATTCCCGACACCCTCACACCAGCTCCCGGTGCGGCAGCGTACGGAAGGATTCGGTCAGTTGGGGATCAAAGTGGCGACCCGCCTGCCGGTCGATCTCCAGGAGTACGTCCTGGAGGGGGAGGGCCGCCCGGTAGGGGCGCTCGTGCGTCAAGGCATCGAAGACGTCGGCGATCGCGACGACCCGGGCCGGGAAGGGGATGGCTTCCGCAGTCAGGCGCTCCGGATAGCCGGTTCCATCCCAGCGTTCGTGGTGACTCCGGGCGATCACCTCTGCCATGGTCACCAGCGGTGACTCGCCGCCGGAGAGGATGGCAGCGCCGATCTGGGAATGTCGCTTCATCACCTCGAATTCATCCGGGCTCAAACGTCCGGGCTTGAGCAGAATGTGATCCGGTATCCCGAT
>DASYPD010000380.1:0-2169 GCA_036007005.1 Gemmatimonadales bacterium | reverse complement strand
CCGTGAAAGAATCGGGCCGCCGGGGCCAGCAAGAGCGGCAGACCGGGTGGCACCAGGACTTCCGGTCTTCCATTGACTGCGTAGGCGGTGCCGTGGGCGACCGCACCCGCCAGCTCCACGTAGTGCTCCGTATCACCCACGAAGCGGAATTCCGGCGCGGCAAGCAAAGCGAAGCTCACGGCGAGCAGAGCAGTGAGCACGGCCACCAGCAGCAACTCCCGGCGGGAAGCGTCCGAAAGGTCGCGCTCGGCACTCGGCATTATGGCATTCGCCGGCTCCGGGCTACCGCCCGGAGATGTTCCGCATAGGTTCGCGAAAAGATGTGGCGCCCTCCCGTCGCGGCGACGTAATAGAGATACGGTACCGGCGCGGGGTTGATGACGGCCTCCAGGCTCTTGCGACTCGGAGCGCCGATGGGGCCTGGGGGCAACCCGGGATGCTGATAGGTGTTGTAGGGCGACAGGAGCGCGTAGTCCTTGTCATGAAGCCGGAGCTTGCGTTCGCCCGTGGCGAGCTGGATGGCGTACTGCACCGTCGCATCGGCTTGCAGCGGCATCCCGAGCCGCAAACGATTGCGATAGACCGCGGCGATCAGGGTCCGCTCGCTGTCCGCCCGAGCCTCCCCCTCGACGATGCTTCCCAGCGTCACCACGGCCAGCCGGTCGAGCCTCTGGGCGGCCGCGGCTGCTTCCCAGGACGAGTCCCACGCGGCGCGAAAGGTAACGGCCATCTCACGCACGACCGCCTCGGCTCCGGTGCCGCGGGCGAAGAGATAGGTCTCCGGCCGCAGGAAGCCCTCGAACGACGGGGCGGGAACCCCGAATTCGCGTAACAGGGCGGTATCGCGCGCAGCCGCCAGCAAGCTGTCGCGCGGAATGCCGAGCTCCCGCTCGGCTGCGGCGGCGATGTCGAGCAGGGTGAACCCCTCGGGGATGGTGAATCGCGTCAGCAAGGCATGCCCACCGGTCAGGGCCCGCAGCGCGGCGATCCCGCCGGCACCGCGCGGCAGCGCATAACTGCCGGACTGCAGCTTACGATCCGTGCGGCTCACCCGCGCTGCCAGCCGGAACCAGAGCCGCGAGCTGATGATGTGGTGGGCGGCCAGGGAGTCCGCTACCGCGTGGAGGGTAGCGCCGGAAGGAATCCCCACGATTTCCCGGGGCGTTCCAGCGGGAGGGCCGCAGGCGGCGAGGAGCAGCGAGATCGCCACGGCCGCTCCGCGGCCTCGCGATGACCGGTTCACAAACGCGCGTGGCGCCGGGTTTCGAGGAAGTGCTGCAGCAGCACCGTGGCGGCCAGCGCGTCGACCTCTTCCCGCCTTCCCCGGGTCGAGCCTCCCTGTTCCCTGATGGCCGCGAGGGCCCGCGCGCTGGTCATCCGCTCGTCGACGAGCTCCACAGGCAGGTCTGTACGGCGGCCCAGGAGGCTGGCCAGCTCCTGGGCCGCCGCCGCCGCCGGCCCGACCGCTCCGCCCGCCGTCAGCGGCAGTCCCACCACCAGGCCCACCGGGCGATGCGTCGCGACCAGCGCGAGAAAAGTCGACAGCGGGAAACGCTTGCCGGCTCTGCGGGTTAGCGTAGTCAAGGGGGAGGCGATGGTCTGGGATTCGTCGGACAGCGCGAGCCCGAACCGAAGCTCACCCCAGTCCACCGCGAGCACGCGGCCGATGGCGGGAATGCCCACGGACCTACTGATTCATCGTCGAGAAGAATTCCTTGTTGGTCTTGGTCCGCTTCATGCGCTCGATGAGGAACTCCAACGCGTCCACCGGCGGCATGTCGGCGAGGAAGTTGCGCAGCAGGAAGACGCGGTTGAGCTCGTCCTTGTCCATCAGGAGCTCTTCCTTGCGCGTGCTGCTCCGCTGGATGTCGATGGCGGGATAGATCCGCCGGTCGGCGAGCCGGCGGTCGAGCACCAGCTCCATGTTGCCGGTGCCCTTGAATTCCTCGAAGATCACTTCGTCCATGCGGGACCCGGTGTCGATCAGGGCGGTGGCGATGATGGTGAGCGAGCCGCCGCTGTCGATGTTGCGCGCGGCGCCGAAGAAGCGCTTGGGCTTTTGCAGCGCGTTGGCGTCCACGCCGCCGGAGAGGATCTTTCCCGAGTGCGGCACCACCACGTTGTGGGCACGGGCCAGACGGGTAATCGAGTCGAGCAGAATCACCACGT
>DASYPD010000379.1:0-4008 GCA_036007005.1 Gemmatimonadales bacterium | reverse complement strand
ATTCGCTTCTGGGCATTCTCGTACTCGAGGGGCGAACCCTGCGGGCGTTCGAACCAACTGATCACGTACTTCATTGGCGTCCTCCTAATTGGGTTGGTTCTCGCAACGATTGCTGTCGGGACGGGTCGGCACGGTGTCCCTTGCCCCCGTCCGTCACTCACCCGCCAAACACGATCCCGCGCTTTTCCCGGCCCAGCCAGGCGACCAGCGCGGCAAGGGAGAACACCGTCACCGCAGTGAGCGACATCGCCACGGCATAACTGGTTCGCTCGGCGAAGAGCGCCTCGATGACGGCGACGGTTCCCGCCAGCGCCACGCCGCATTGGTACGCAAAGCCCGGGAGAAAGCCGCGCACCGAGTCGGGCGCGAGCTCGGTGAGGTGTGCCGGGATCACCCCCCACGCGCCCTGCACCATGAACTGCATGATGAACGCTCCGACGACCAGCAAGGGCAGCGAGGGAGCAAAGGCCCAGAGCGGAATGGTAAGAATCGCCCCCCCCAGTGCGCCGACGATGGCGCGGCGCCGGCCGAAGCGATCGGAGAGATGACCGAACCAGAGCCCGCCGAGGATGGCCCCGACCATGGAAAGCGCAGTGAGTCCCGCTCGCTTGCCCGGCGTGAAGCCCCAGTCGCGCTGCAGGAAAGTCGGAGACAGGTCCTGCGTCCCATGCGATACGAAGTTCATCATCGTCATCAGCACGAGCAAATAGAGAAAGAGCCGCCAGTGCGACACGATGGTGCGGCCGAGCGAGCTCCAATCGGCGTGGCGGGTCTTGAGCCAGACGTCGGATTCGCTCACCCCCCAGCGCACGTAGACGGCGAGCAGCGCCGGCAGTCCCCCGATGAAAAAGAGCGGACGCCAGCCCCAGCGCGGAAAGACGAAGAAGTACACGATAGCCGCAAGGAGATAGCCGCAGGCGTAGCCTTCTTGCAGGAAGCCCGAAAGTAACCCGCGACGCCGGGCCGGCGCCTTCTCCATGGCGAGCGAGGCCCCGACACCCCACTCGCCGCCCATGCCGATGCCGAAGAGCGCGCGCAGCGCGAAGAAAGTGGCGTAGTTGGGGGCGAGGCCGGAAAGCACCTCCATCACCGAGAAGAAGATCAAGCTCAGCATCAGCGGCAGCCGCCGGCCGTAGCGATCCGCCATCAGCCCGAAGATGAAGGCCCCCACCGGGCGGAAGGCGAGAGTGATCGCGAGGGTCGACGCCATCTTCGCGTCGCTGCTGCCGAATTCCTTGCCGATCGCCGTGAGCGCAAAGACGACCAGGAAGAAATCGAACGCGTCGAGGGTCCAGCCGAGGAAGCTGGCGAAGACGGCGCTCTGGGGTGAGCCGCGGCGCATGAGCTAGGGGCTAGGGACGTAAGGTTTTGGTGGAAACCGCTGGCTGCAGAGTATCCTGGCCTCGTTCTCGACCCCACGCTCGCCGAGGATAGACGGGCTGGCGCGGAAGCGAGTGGTGAATTCCTTCGCGAAGCAATCGCCCCAGGCCTTGGCCCCGGCCGCGGCGTTCTGACCCGTGGCGATACTGTCGGCCCAGTGCTTGGTCTTGGCTTCCTCGAGACAGCCCGAGCAATCGAAGCGCGAGTCGGAGATGACGTTGATCAGAGGTATCCATACCATCCGGCCGCTGCGGTCCTCGGCCGGAAACTTTTCTTTCGCGTGGATGATCCGGAAATTGAGGACCGCACGGCCAAAGCGGTCGCAGGGGAACATGCTCTGGAGCTTCAGATTGTTTTCGCAATAGCCCACCGCGACAGGGTATTCGTCCACGGCCCACTTGCGCTCTTCGGCGCTGAGGCTACCGAGTCGGGGGTCGTCGGGCGCGGCAGGCCTGGCTGGAGCTCCGGGGGCCGGGGCAGGCGGCGGAGCGGGAGCGGGCACCGGCGCGCCGAGATAGCTCCACTTGGTCTCGATCACTTTCCTCGTCCTGCCCACCGCGGTGGCGTTTCGGCGCAACTCCAGGTCGGCCGCGGCCTGGGACTGATACGTCCAGCACGTCACATTCCCCTCGTACTCATACTTCTCCATGAGCGTCTTTTTGTACGCCGCGGCGAGCGTGGCGTAGGGAGTGCTCGAAGGGAAGCTGAACGCATTGCTCAGATAGACGGTCGGCTGCCACGGCTCGGAGGTGCAGACCGCATATTGAGATTGTGGGGCGCCCTGCGCGGGGGCGAGCGACCACGACAGGATCAGCGTGACGGTCAGCAGCGGGACTCGTCGCATGGCTTTCTCCCGCAAGGGTCTCCGAAGCTATCTTGTTTTTCGCAGTCCGCTACTCGTACCCCACTGGAGTCCAACCATGTTCTACCGCTCAATCCTCCGTCTCGGCACCGCGCTGATTTCGCTTTCCGCCTGCTCCAACACCGGCACGCCCGGATCCTCTGGCGGCGCCGAGGGAATCAATCACGACCCGGTCCCCGCGAACGCCTCGGCCGTGATTGATACTTCGACGCTGATGGGCCACATCCGGGTGCTCGCGGCCGACTCACTGCAAGGCCGCGGGCCCGGCACAGCAGGAGAAGAGAAGACCGTGGCATATCTCGAAGGACAATTCAAGGCCATGGGGCTCAAGCCCGGCAACACCGACGGGAGCTACATCCAGAGAGTGCCGCTGGTCGGCATCACGCCGCTCGGCTCCCCGAGCCTGGTCTTTGCGAGAGGAGCGAAACAGCGGAGCTTGCGGTGGCGGGCCGATTTCGTCGCCTGGACCAAGCACGTGGCGCCGGAGGCGAAGCTCGAGCGCTCGGAGCTGGTCTTCGTGGGTTACGGGGTCGAGGCGCCGGAATTCCACTGGGACGATTACAAGGGAATGGACCTCAGCGGCAAGACGCTGGTGATGCTGGTGAACGATCCGCCGCTCGCCGATTCCACGCAGTTCGGCGGGCGCGCGATGACGTACTACGGCCGCTGGACCTACAAATACGAGCAGGGGATGAAGCACCATGCGGCCGGGGTGCTGATCGTGCACGAGACCGAGCGCGCGGGTTATCCCTTCGCCGTGGTGCAGGGGAAGACGGGCGAGCAATTCGATCTCGTGACCCCCGACAAAAACATGAGCCGCTCCGGCATCGAGGGCTGGATCACGCTCGAGCAGGCGAAGGCGCTCCTCGCGCTGGCGGGGCAGGACTTCGATTCCCTCAAAGCCCGGGCGGCGACGCGCGACTTCGCGCCGGTACCGCTCGCGGTGACGGCCTCGCTGGAAATCACCAACGCGCTGCGGACGGTGGATTCGCGCAATGTCGTCGCCAAGCTCGAAGGGAGCGATCGAGTCCTGCGGGACGAATACGTGATCTACACCGCGCACTGGGACCACTTCGGCATCGGCAGCAAGCTCAACGGGGATTCGATCTACAACGGCGCAGCCGACAACGCGAGCGGAACGGCGGGGCTCCTGACGCTGGCCAAGGCTTTCACCGCGATGAGAGCTCCGCCCAAGCGCTCGATCCTCTTCCTCTCGGTGACCGCGGAAGAGCAGGGCCTGCTCGGCTCGCAGTACTACTCGGTAATGCCGATCTATCCACTGGCGAAGACGCTCGCCAACCTCAACCTGGATGTGCTGAACACCTGGGGCCGGACCCACGATCTGATCGTGGTGGGGCTCAATGCCTCGGAGCTGGACAGCTACGCGGAAACGGCGGCGGCAGAGCAGGGCCGCGTGCTGCGGCCCGACGCCGAGCCGGAGAAGGGATTCTATTATCGCTCGGATCATTTCAACTTCGCCAAGCAGGGCGTCCCGGCCTTCGATCCGGAAGCGGGAGTCGAGTATCTCGACAAGCCGAAGGAGTTCGGGATTCAGAAGCGGGAGGAATACACCGCGAACGACTATCACAAGCCGTCGGACGAGATCAAGCCGGACTGGGATCTGAGCGGCGCGGTGGAGGACCTGAAGCTGTTCCTGACGATGGGCTACCGGATCGCGCAGGCGGCGCGGTTTCCCGAGTGGCGGGCGGGCAATGAGTTCCGGGCGACCCGGGAGGCACAGCTGAAGCGGTGAGCCGTGAGCGGTG
>DASYPD010000378.1:0-1549 GCA_036007005.1 Gemmatimonadales bacterium | reverse complement strand
GAACGCGGTGCCGAGCAACTCCGAGACATCGCGCTTGCGGTACGGCGAATAGCCGAAGTCGCCGTGCAGGACGTCACCGAGCCACCGGACGTAGCGCACGGCCAGGGGCGTGTCGAGTCCGAGGCTGTGCGTGAGCGCCGCGCGGTCCGCCGCCGTGGCGTCTTGGGCTAGCAGGCCCGCCAGCGGATCCCCTGGCAGCACGCTCATCAGGAGGAAAATCACCACGGACACGCCCAGCAGGGTGGGAATCGCCATGCCGAGGCGGCGCAGGAGCATCAGCGTCATTGGACTAGTCCTTCATCCAGACGGAGCGGAAGTCGCCCCACCACGACTGGGGCTGCACCCAGCCGCGCACCTTCGGCGAGAGCACGCGCAGGTTCAGGTCGTGGACGACGGGGGTGATGGGCGCCTCGCGGATCATCGTCCCCTGGAATTCGGCGAGGATTTTATCGCGCTTATCCTTATCGAACTCGCTCGCCGCCTGCGCAAACAGCGCGTCTGCGTTCGGGTTGCTGTAGCCCGTGGCATTACAGCAGCCGGCCGGCGGGATGCGCTCGGTAAGATAGCTGGAGAACGCCAGGAGCGGCGCCTGTGTGTTCGGCGAGAACCAGAACACGTCATACTTCGCGTAGTCGGGATTGGCGAGCCCAGCGCGGTACAGCGTCAGGAGCGTATTCCACTCCATGGGCACGAGATCGACCTCAATGCCCAGCGTCCGCATGTCCTGCTGGAACTTCTCGCTCATGGGACCGGGCCACATGTTCCCAGAGCCACCGGTCGGATAGGCGACGCGGATCTTCAGGTGCTGCACGCCGGCCTGTGTGAGCAGGTCCTTCGCCTTCTGCAGGTCGTACTCATAGCCCTTGAACGTCGTGTCACGCCAGGGGTGGCCTTCGTACATGAGCTGCGACGCGGGCTTCCCGGCGCCCCGGATGATCGAGACGATGCCGGCGCGGTCGATGCCGTAGGCCACGGCCTGACGCACCCGCACGTCGTTGAATGGCGCCCGGTAGGTGTTAAAGCCGTAGTAGATGGTGTGCGGGTAGGTCTTCAGCAGGACGTTGTAGCCAGCGCCTTTGACCTGCTCGATGGAGTCCGGTGGGATGACCTCGGCCCAGTCGACTTGGCCCGCCTGCAACGCCGCGAGGCGTGCCGCCGGTTCTGGCTTGGGGTAGAGCACCAGCTTGTCCAGCTTCGCCTTCGTGCCCCAGTAGTCCTTGTTAGGCTCCAGTTCCAGCACCTGGCCCTCGACGTACTGTGCAATCTTGAACGGACCAGTACCGGAGGCATGCTGCGGATACGCCTTGTTCCCCCACTGCCGGATGGCCGCTGGGCTGGGGATGGCGATCGAAGCCAGATCGTAGATCAGAAAGGCCCACGGCTGCTTCGTCGTGATGGCGACAGTGAAGTCATCGATTTTCTTGTAGCTGGCGATCGCCCCGAGAAAGGTAGCACCTGCGCTACGCTGTGTGTTCGAGTAAAACTCGGACTCTTTGTTCAGCACACGGTCGAGCGCGAAGAGCACGGCATCCGCGTTGAACGGTGAACC
>DASYPD010000377.1:0-2960 GCA_036007005.1 Gemmatimonadales bacterium | reverse complement strand
CTCATCGATGGCAAGGGTCTCTTCGTCTATCCCGGCCTGATCGATTCGGGCACCCGGCTGGGACTGGTGGAAATCGGCTCGGTGCCGGGCGGGCAGGACACGCAGGAGCTGGGGCAGTTCAATCCCCAGGACGCGGTGCTCACCGCGGTCAACCCGCACTCGTCGCACATCGGCATCACCCGCGCTAACGGCGTCACCAGCGTGATCACCTCGGCGGAGGGCGGCCTGATTCAAGGCTCGGCGGCATTGATCGACATGGCCGGCTGGACGCCCGATGAGATGGCGGAGAGCGGCC
This sequence comes from Gemmatimonadales bacterium, assembly GCA_036007005.1. GTDB lineage: Bacteria > Gemmatimonadota > Gemmatimonadetes > Gemmatimonadales > GWC2-71-9 > JABFSM01. Next base: position 2,665 of record DASYPD010000377.1, on the reverse strand, counting down.
GGGTCGCGATGGTGATGACCTATCCGCGGGTGGGCGGCGCGGGGCGCTTCAGAGGCCGGGGCGGTCCCGGTCAGGGCGACGCGACGGAGACACAGAATCGCCAGGTCCGCGAGTTGTTCGACTACCTGAGGAACGCCAAGGCCTACAATGAGCGGCCTAACCCGGTGCCGCAGAATCTGGCCTACGCGGCCCTGGGCCCCGCGCTGCGGGGCGAGATGCCGGTGATCTTCGACGTGCAGACCGAAGGGCAGATCCGCGGAGCGCTCGCGCTCGCCGACAGCTTCAAGCTCAAGCCCGTGCTGCGCGGGGCGGCGGAGGCCTGGATGCTGGCGGACACGCTCGCCACCCGGAAGGTCCCGGTCATCGTCGGACCGCTGGTCGCGATTCCCGAGGGCGATGCACCCTATGACGCGCTCTACGCAATGCCGGGCGTGCTCGCGAAGGCTGGCGTGCAGATCGCCTTCCAGAGCAATGATGGCGGTGAGGGCGACGCGCGCAATCTGCCCTACAACGCTGCGCTGGCGGAGGCGTATGGGCTCGATCCCGACGAGGCGCTGCGGGCCGTGACGATCAATCCCGCCCGGATCTGGGGCGTGGGCGACCGGCTGGGGAGCATCGAGCCCGGCAAGGTGGCCAACCTCTTCGTCACGACGGGCGATCCGCTCGATGTGCGCACGCAGGTCAAGCACGTGTTCATCCGAGGGCAGCTGATGCCCTGGGATGACCGGCACACCCTGCTGTACGAGAAGTTCCGCGCGCGGCCGAAACCCTGAGGTGACCTCTCGCTTCTCGGCGGTCTTAGCAACTCTCCTCGGCGCTGCGGTCCTCCAGGGACCGCCGCCAGCTCCGCCTCCCACCTGGCAGCGGCTCATCGGCGAGTACGGCCCCGACAGCACTACCCGGGTCATGATCCTGGAGCGCGGCGGCCGGCTGCTTGCGCGCTTCGACTCCCTGCACGAGGCCGCCGTCACGCCGGCGGGGGTCCGTCGCCTGCTGGCCGATTCGATGTGGTCGCGGCGCGCGCTCGGGCCCGAAGCCGGCGCCGTCTTCCGGATCGTTCCGGTACGGCCGGTGGAAGAGCTCCGGAAGGCGGCGCTGGCTGCTAACCCGCCTCCCGAGCCCGGCGAGTTCCGCGCCAGCGACCTCGTCGAGCTGGTGAAGCTCGATCCCACCATAAAGCTCGACATCCGCTACGCGACGTCGCGCAATTTCATGGGTACCCCGCTCTACTCCCAGGCGCGGGCCTTCCTGCAGCGGCCCGCGGCCGAAGCGCTGCTGCGGGCGCACCACAAGCTCAAGGCGAAGGGCTACGGTCTGTTGATTCACGATGGCTACCGGCCGTGGTACGTGACCAAGATGTTTTGGGACGCGACGCCGCCCGCGCAGCACGGATTCGTTGCCAACCCGGCGACCGGCTCGCGCCACAACCGCGGCTGCGCGGTGGATCTCAGTCTCTACGATCTGCGGACCGGACGTCCGGTAGAAATGCCGGGCACCTACGACGAGTTCTCACTGCGCTCCTATCCCTCGTACCCTGGCGGCACCTCCCGGCAGCGCTGGCATCGCGAACTGCTGCGCAGCGCCATGGAGGCGGAGGGGTTCACGGTGAACTCTTCGGAGTGGTGGCACTTCGATTACCGCGACTGGAAGCTCTATCGGATCGGCAACATCCCGTTCGAGAAACTGGGCGCGAGGACCGGTGGTTAGTCGGCCTCGGATTCGCTACCGGGCCTTTCGTTCCGCCAGCTCAACCAGCGAGTGCAGCGATGATAGGACCGGCTGGAACCAGTTCCTTCCGGACGGGATCGATCTTCAGGTTCAGCCCTTCGAGGGAACGCGCCCCTAGCAATACCATGTCGCCCGGCTCCGCAAAGACCACGAAGTCCGGGGCATCGGTGCCTCCGGCGTGTACCAGAGCATGGCCGAGATCGCGCTCGATCCGCCGGCCATCGGCAACAATGAACCCCTGCTTGCGCCGGGGCGAAATCCCGAGCGATTCCAGGATCTGTCGGGGCACCCAGGTCAGCTCGCTGCCGGTGTCAACGAGAGTGTCCGGAAGGGCAATTCGAGTCCCCGGACGGTCCAGGCTTTCGATCTCGATAGTGGTGCGGAAGAGTCCCATGGAATCCATCTTACCCTCCGGGTTCGCCGGTCCTGCATCAACTTCCTGCAGCCACGATCCAATCTATCGCAGCCGGCAGTCCTTACACCAATCCGCCCGGCCGGCATCTCAGCTGCGTCCCGGGTGTAACGGGCCAGAGGGCACAGCACCCAATATTGAGCCGCACTACAGTGTCGTTTTGACGCGGCCTGTCCTCCCCTGGAGACCTTTCCGGTGGCGATGCGTTTGTGAGACAAGGCGTTTCGGCTGGCATGGGCCATGCCGAATAACTCCATATGGATCACCGCTCCGCGTTTCGATTTGCCTGTGTTCTCCTGCTCAGCGCCTGCACGGAGTCGGGACCATTTCCCCCCTCCGATGGTATCCTGGCCATCGGCACCTGGGGCGGAGAGAACGCGGGCGTGATCGTCACCGAGGAGGTGAGCCACGTCCACATCGGCTGCACCTTCGGCGACATGCCGCCGGCGATTCCCCTCGATGCCAGCGGGCGGTTCACTGTCGACGGCAGCTACGTCCTGCGCGCCTACCCGATCCAGATCGGCC
>DASYPD010000376.1:0-6517 GCA_036007005.1 Gemmatimonadales bacterium | reverse complement strand
CGGCTGCTGCGCGCGGCCGAGCGCTCGCGCAACGATGCGTTACTGCACCTCCGCCTGGGCCTGCTGGCGCTGCGTCGGGGGGAGCTCGGCGTTTCATCTCACTATGACGATGCGGCGTCGGAATTCAAGTGGGCGACTGAGCTGGCTCCGCAATGGCCCTATGCCTGGTTCGGTTTGGGCCTCGCCGAGTACCGGCTCGGCAGCCGTCTCAGTGACAACCGGGAGGTTCCCACTTCGCCGGGCCGCGAGGCCTGGTCACGCGCCACGCTCGCGTTCATGCGGGCGAGCGTGCTCGAGCCCGGCCTCGCGCCGCGACTCGAAGAGCTGGCCCGCCAGGCCTGGCGTGACCGCGCGCCGGAACGGGCCGCGGTGGTGCGCGAAGCGTTGCGCCGCGCGACAACCGCACCGCCCCTCGGGAGGAGCGCGCGATTGTTACTGGCGCTCGGACGAGTGCAGCGTGAAACGGGCGATAGCGGCGCTTTGCGCTCCTTCCAGGCCTATCTCGCCAGCAACGACGATCGCCCGCTGGCCCTGCTCGAGCTGGGCCGGGCCCAGCTGCTGCGAGGGGATTTGCGCGGGATGACGACGTATCTGGCCGGTGCCGCGGCGGAGGACCCCCCGGCGCTTGCCGAGTATCGAGCCGATCTACTGCCGATCGCCGGCGAAGCGGAGCTCGCGGATTTCGAGTTGCGACACGGCGCTCTGCGGGCCGAAACGTTGCGGCGCTTCTGGTCCCTGCGTGATCGGCTGGAGCTGCGGCAGGAGGGGGAGCGCCTGGCGGAGCATCTGCGTCGCCTGCAGCTGGCACAACGGGATCTTGTGGTGGTCAACCCGGACGGCAGTGAGCACCTGGACGATCGAGGTCGCATTTACGTACGGCATGGCGAGCCGGACGATCGCGCCTCCTTTGCGCTGCCGGGCGTGGAGCCCAACGAATCGTGGCGCTACCACCGCGCCGGCTCCGACCTGGTGCTCCACTTCGTCGCTCGTCACTCGCCGAGCGACTTTCGCCTGGTGGAAAGCGTGCTCGATGTTTCGGAGCCGGGCCAGTCTCGCGGTGCTCCGGCCCCGCCGGACCGAGGGGTGCACGCCGGCAACACCGAGCTGCTGCTTCGTTCGCGCACCGGGCTGGCGTCCGTCTACGGACAGGCTCGCTCCGCCTCGCCGGAGCAGCTAGCCCGCTACCTCAGCAAGGAGCGCTCGCTCGGTCGTCGCTCCATTCAGATCGGGCTCCGCTCCGACAGCTATCCGCTCCGCTTCGAGCGGGAGCTCGGTGCCTCGGGCTCCCTGCTGCTGGCCGGAGGTTCCGGACAAGCGCCCGTCCTTCAGGTGGTATTCGATATTCCGGGTTATGCCATCGAACCGGCCAGCGGCGCGGCGGGAGTCGTGTATCCGGTACGCGTGCGTTTCGTGGCGCTCGATCGTGACGGTGCCGTCGTCGCGGCGGTCGATACGGTGACGCGGATCGAATTGAATGATCTGGTGCCCGCGAATCGCAGCCTGGTGGGACGGCTTGCTGTGCCGGTGCGGCCGGGGAGACTACTCGTGCACGCCGCTGTCCAATATGGTGAGCATGCCGGCACCTCGTTCGATGTCGATACCCTGGTCGTCCCTTCGCCCGGAGGAGGCGAGCTGGCGCTCGGTGATCTGGTGCTCGGCGAACCGCGTAGCAGACTCAAAGTGCCGCTCGGCGAGGGCGCTGTCGCTCTGAGTCCCGGAGGGGTGCTTCACCGCAGCGCGGATGCCGAGCTGGGGATCGAGATCTTCGGGCTCTTACCCGGGGCGCGGGCCGAGCTCAAGGTGCTGCTTGCGCCACTAGATACGGTCGAAGCCAGCTCCGTCCCGTTGCGCTGGCGACCTTTTCCCGACCAGCGCGCCACCGCGAGTGTGCAACGGGCAGCGGGTGCCGGCCCGATCGTCCCCTGGCGCGCCACCCTGCCGCTCAAAAGACTCAAAGCCGGTTCATGGTTGCTGGCGGTCGAGGTGACCGACGCGACCGGCCGCAGCGCCCGGCGGGAGGCTCCTCTGGTCGTCACCTTACCGTAAGCTGATGCGCCCATGACAGATTTGTGATGTGAACACTCGATTTTCGCGCCGTTCCTTGAGTTCTTGGCGTATTGTCCCTGGCCCGCCGCTTCCCTACCTTGATCCTCCCCGCCGGTCGCCGCGGGAGCGAGCCCGCGAGCGGCCGAGGAGAAGTGATCCCCTCTTCCAGTTACATTTCGGGCAACGGTGAAGGAGTTCGCATGGGAACTGCTACGCCTCGGGTTCCGCTCCAGCTATCGCCCAATGCGATAACTGTATTGGAAAAGCGCTATCTCGTTCGCGACGAGACCGGCAGGCCGGTCGAGTCGCCGGCAGAGTTGTTCGGCCGGGTGGCCCGCACCATCGCGGAGCCCGACCGGCAGTATGGCGCCTCCGAGGGCGCAGTCGATGCCCTGACCGATGCGTTCTTCGAGCTGATGGCCAAGCGGCTTTTCATGCCCAATAGCCCCACCCTGATGAATGCGGGGCGTCCCCTGGGCCAGCTCTCCGCCTGTTTCGTGCTGCCGGTCGACGATGCGCTCTCCAACGGGCAGAGTGGCATCTATGACACGCTCACCGCGATGGCACTGGTCCATCAATCGGGCGGCGGCACCGGCTTCAGCTTCTCGAAGCTGCGGCCCCGGAACGATATCGTCCGCTCCACCATGGGCGTGGCCTCGGGGCCGGTCTCGTTCATGTCTCTGTTCGATGCCTCCACCGACGTCGTCAAGCAGGGTGGCACCCGGCGGGGCGCCAATATGGGCATCCTGCGGGTGGATCACCCCGACATCCTCGATTTCATTTCGTGCAAGGACGACACCACCAAGATCACGAACTTCAATATCTCGGTCGCGGTGACCGACGCGTTCATGGCCGCGGTCGAGGCGGACAGCGAGTACGACCTGCTGCATCCCAACACCAAGAGGGTGGTCGGGAAGCTCCGCGCCCGGGAGGTCTGGCAGCGGATCATTCACGGGGCCTGGAAGACCGGCGAGCCCGGAGTCTTCTTCATCGATCGCGCCAACTACGCCAATCCGGTTCCTCAGCTCGGCAGCTACGAGGCCACCAACCCCTGCGGCGAGCAACCCCTGCTTCCTTACGACGTCTGTAACCTCGGCTCCATCAATCTCGGGGTGTTCGTGCGCGACGGCGAGCTCGATTGGGCGGCGCTGCGGCGCACAGTGCATCTCACCACCCATTTTCTCGAGAACGTCATCGACGCCAACAGTTATCCCCTCCCCGAGATCACCGCACTGGCCCAGCGCATTCGCCGGATCGGACTCGGGGTGATGGGGCTGGCCGACGTCTTCGTGCGGCTGGGGCTGCCCTACGATTCGGATGAGGCGGTCGAGCTGGGCCGCAAGATCCAGCGTTTCGTCGATCACGAGGCCAAGGTCGAGTCGGAGCGGCTGGCGGGGATCCGCGGCACTTTCCCGGAATGGGAACACAGCATCTGGGGTCCCGATGCCACCTGTGCCCGCGATGCGCAGGGCAACCGCATCCGTCCCATGCAGCGGCTCCGCAACTGTAACGTCACCACGGTCGCGCCGACCGGGACGATCTCCATCATCGCGGGCTGCAGTTCCGGCATCGAGCCGCTCTTCGCCGTGGCATTCATGCGCAACCAGGCCGGCATGCTGATGCCGGACGTCAACGACGACTTCGTGGCGATCGCCCAGCGCGAGAGCTGGTATTCCGAGGAGTTGATGCGGCGGATCGCCGAGGCGGGGCACGTGCGCTTTCCCGACGTGCCGGAGATCTGGCAGCGGGTCTTCGTCACCGCCAACGAGATCAAGCCCGAGTGGCACGTGCGCATGCAGGCCGCCTTCCAGGAGCACAATGACTCGGCCATCTCGAAGACGGTCAACTTCGCGCGCGAGGCCACCGAGAGCGACGTCGAAGTCATCTATCGTCTGGCCTATTCGCTCGACTGCAAAGGGGTGACGGTCTATCGCGACGGCAGCCGGGACATGCAAGTGCTCTCGACCGGCTCGACTGCCAAGCAAGTGCACGAATCAGCCACCAGGAGCGGCACCTCCGAAGCCCGGGCCGATCTCGGCGACATGCTCGATAACGCGACGACCGGGGAGCGTCGCGCCCTGGCGGCGGATGTCGCGGGCGAGTTCGCCGTGCTGCAGGCGGAAAACGCGCGGCTGCGCAAGCAGCTGGTCGAGCTCGAATCGGAGCAGCTGCAGCGCCGCCAGAAGCGGAGCCGGCCGGAGCTGCTCAAGGGCGCGACGCGGCGGCTCGAGACGCCGCTCGGCACGCTCTACGTCACCATCACCGAAGACGACAAGGGCCAGCCGTTCGAGGTTTTCATGTCGCTCGGCAAAGCCGGCGGCGCCATCATGGCGGATGTCGAGGCGATGGGGCGCTTGATCTCACTCGCGCTGCGCTCGGGTATTCCCATCCGGGAGATCTATCGGCAACTCCGCGGCATCAGCTCGGATAAAGCGCTGGGCCTCGGACCTGCCAAGGTGATGTCGGTGCCGGATGCCGTGGGCATCGCGCTCGAGCGATACATGGCCGACCAGCAGGGGATTCAGCAGGAACTCCTGCCCTCCTCCGATCCGACCGAGGCGGAGCCGGTGCCGGTGACGCAAACGAGGGTGCTCAGCAACGAGCAAATCATGCTGCGCGGAATGGCGGAGACTCTCGCGGGCTCCTGTCCCGACTGCAACTCGCAGCTCGAATTCTCCGAAGGCTGCGTGAAGTGTCACGTGTGCGGCTACTCCGAGTGCGGCTAGGGGCGGAGTAATCGTCGCGAGCCCCGCCGAGTAGTCATCGCGAGCCGCGCAGCGGCGAAGCGATCCCGGTTGTTTGTGGAGGTCTTGCAACGGGTTTCCGCCCCGCGCGCAGCGGGTCCAATCTGCCGTGTTCCAGGGCTGCAAACACCATCCTCACAAGCGCTTAGCCCTTGGACTCGGAACTGATTGGTTCCCTCGGTGCGGGTCTTGCTCTGAAGCACAGCGCAGTTCATTTCTCCTGCACTCCGAGGACTTGTGTCGAGACTCTACGCGGTCACCTCTCTGATCGCTCCGGAGCCGGGATCGTTTCTGTTGATGGCTACGGGTCTGACCCTGGTCGCCCTCGGGATTCTGCGCCGCCGTCGCGTTCAGAAAGCGCCGCCCGGCACCGAATTCGATTACCCTCTCATTTCCCACTCCCGCTTACCTCGGGCCGACGGTATTGTTGAGACCGTTCTCCCTGAGCCGCGAGGTGCGGAATGTCCGACGAGAAGCTCAAGCCCATCTCTCCTGCCCGCGTCGCCGCCGAGCTTAGAAAACTGAGCGAGGGCCGCAAGAGCGGCCAGTACGACGCCGATGAATACGAGCATCGTTTCGCGCGCATGGTGGGCGAGCTGCGCGAGCGAAGTATTGACGGCAACCGCACCGAGATCATGGCCGCGCTCAACCCGCTGCAGCAGGATGGCACCCTGGACCCGGTGGCCTGGGAGCGCCTGACGCGGTCGTTGGGGCTGGCGTAGGACGCGCTCCCGCCCGCTCGCGCCCGGACTTCCTTCCGTCTCCCTGGTCGGCTTCGGTGGCATGCCCCTTTCCATTCAGGGGCGGCCCGAGCCGGCGATCGCGCAGGCGGTGCTCCATGCCTCGCTCGAGGCAGGCGTCACCTTCATCGATACCGCCGATGTCTATTGCCTCGGCGAGCACGACCTCGGGCACAATGAGCGCCTGATCTCCGTCGCCTTGCGCAGCTGGTCCGGTCCGCGCGAGCGCATCCTGGTGGCGAGCAAGGGCGGCCTAACCCGGCCGGGTGGCGCGTGGCAGCGCGAGGGAAGTCCCCGACACCTGCGGCTCGCCTGCGAGAGCTCGCTGCGCGCGCTCGCCGTGGAGCAGATCGCTCTCTATCAGCTTCATGACCCCCGACCCGGCGGTGCCGTTCGAGGCCAGCGTCGGGGCGCTAGCCGAGCTCCAGCGCGAGGGCAAGATCCGCTGGGTCGGTCTCTCGAACGTGAGCGTCGCCCAGCTCCGGGCCGCTCAAGCGATCATTCCGATTGCGACGGTGCAGAATCGGCTCAATCCCTTTTTTCGCGAGGCGATCGCCGAGGGCGTGGTGGGTTACTGCGGCGAGCGCAACATCGGGTTCCTGGCCTACAGCCCGGTGGGCGGCGGCCGACTCAACCAGAAGCTGCCAGGGCATCCGGTGCTGCGGCGCTTGAGTGAGCGGCTGCAACGGTCGCCGCATGCGCTCGTCACGGCGTGGGTCCTGGCGCAGGGCCCGACCGTCTTCGCGATCCCGGGCGCCCGCAGCGTGGTCCACGCGCAGGACGCGGCACGCGCCGCGGAGCTGGTTCTCTCGGTCGAAGATCTCGCTGCCATCGATCAGGCGGAATTCGACAGAGGGTAGGCCTTAGATTTCCCCCATGCTTCCGGTTTCCCGCCGCGCCACTCCCACCGTTCCGGTGGACGGAGTCCGCCTCGGCTCCGGCCACCCGATCGTGGTGCAATCCATGACCAACACGGACACCGCCGAC
>DASYPD010000375.1:0-8643 GCA_036007005.1 Gemmatimonadales bacterium | reverse complement strand
ATTTCGGCAGCAGCACATCAGCGGTTTCCTGTCCACCCCCCAGCGTCCGCTCGAAAATCGGCTCGGTCAGTTGGCGGCGGCCGAGATGCAGCAGGTTGACGTGATGCAGGAACCGCCGCGGCAGCGGGTGCCCCTGCTCATCCTGCACGGCAATCCTGAATCCGCGCAGCCATCCCCCCACCGGGAGGGCGAACCGGTACACGGGGACCTCGACGGCGTGATGATGCATTGCTTCGTGTCCCGCCATGCTCGGCGTGGCCGGGAGAGCGAACGGTCCCAGGCGAAGCACGATTTCGTGCCTGCGGGCGTCGACCCGCACCCGGAGCGGCGGGGTATCAGCAGCGAAGTGCAGCGTAGCGAACAGCAGCAGCGGGCCGACCATGGGACCTCCCGGCGTACGAGACGCGGGAAGGGTCAGCCCGGTCCATCAAGGATGCGTCAAGCGTCCCGGCTTCAGCGTTTGAGTCCCGTCGACAGCAGCACGAATGGCCGGATCATGGACCACCAGCCAGCCACGGGCGGCATTTTCGAGCGGCGGTTCGCGCCGAGCTGCGAGTAATCGATGGTGACCGGCACCTCGACGATCCGCGCGCCCAGCCGGCAGGCATAGTAGTGGATGTAGAGCTCGGCCTCGTAATGATTGAGCCACTCCTGTTCGAGATTAACCCGCGGATCGTCGAAGAGCGCCAACCGGTAGGCGCGAAACCCGCAGGTGATGTCGGTGAAACGGTAGCGCAGGATCGCGCTGGCGAGCAGGCTGAACACCGGGATGGCGAAGCGGCGAAAGCCCGAGAGAGCGAGACTGCGGCCTCCCTCGCGGAAGCGGCTTCCCTGGACGTAGTCGGCGCGGTTCTCCAGGATCGGTGCGATTACGGTGGGAATCTCGTCCGCATGCATCTTCCCGTTCGACGACATGATGAGGACATACTCAAAGCGCGCCTCGCGGCACGCATACTGGATTCCCGTCCGAATTGCGGCACCGACGCCGTGATTACTGGAGTGGCGGATGACCCGGTAGCCCAGCGCCTCGGCGAGCAAGGGCGAACGATCCCGCGAGCCGTCATCGATGACGACTGCCTCGAGACCTGGATTTGCCCGGGCGAGACTCGACAGGAAACCGGAGATCTCCAGCTCCTGCTCGTAGTTGACGACGATCAGGAGGCCTTGCATCGCACGTGAACTACCGGCGTCCGCGCTCAGGTGGCCGGGGTGCTCTCGGGTACCACCTGCTTCGACGCGTCATGAGAAAGTACCTGGGCGGGACCATGCCAGCCCTGCTGGCGCAGCAGCCAGTCGTAGGTGGCCCGCAGGCCGGCTTCGAGCGTGATCTCGGGCGTGAAGCGCAGCTCGCGACGCGCCTTCTCCATGTTCAGCACTCGGCGGCGAATATTGTCGATGTCGCGCCGGTCGATGTGCTGCGGCTGCGTGTCGCGTCCGGTGATCTTGAGGATCGCCTGGGCCAGCTGATTGACGCTCGTCTCCCGGCCGGTCCCCACGTTATAGACCTGACCGTCCGCCCGCGGCGAGACCGCCGCGAGTAGCGTCGCCTCCACCGCGTCACCAACGTAGGTGTAATCCCGCGTCTGCTCGCCGTCGCCATGGATCACTGGGGGTTGTCCGGCCAGTGCCGCGGCGAAGAACTTGGCGACCACACCGCAATAGGGATTCTCGGGACGCTGCGAGGGTCCGTACACATTGGAATAGCGAACCGAGGTAACGGGCACACCATAGCTTTCGAAGAACGCGGTGCAGTAATTCTCCCCGCCGTACTTCGAAACTGCATAGGGGCTCAACATGTTCGTCGCGTCGTCCTCGTTGATCGGGAGCCGGCGCGGGTTCCCGTAGACCGAGGCCGAGGAGGCGTAGATCACCCGGCGCACCCGACTCGCGCGCGCCGCCAGGAGAACATTCAGCGTCCCGCCAATGTTGGTGGCGAAGTCTTCTCGCGGGTTTTTCGTCGAGACGATGATGTTGCGGGCGGCCATATGGAAGACGTAGTCGGCGTTGCCGACCAGCTCCTGTATGGTCGGTTCTTCGACCACCGAGCCCCAGATGATCTGGAGCCGCGGACCGGGAGCCGGCAGGTTCTCGGCCTGCCCGGTGAAGAAATCATCGAGCACCGTGACGCTCGCACCGAGCTCGAGCAGGCGAGCGACCGTGGCCGACCCGATGAATCCAGCCCCGCCGGTGACCAGGATCCTTTGCCCATCGAATGCGGCGAGCTGATCCCAGGGATTTCCGCCAGCGGTCATCTCGGTGCCATCCTTCCATTGGATCCCGCGCGCGCGCGGAAAGCGGACTCAAGAGTGACGTCCGCGGCAGCAGGCCGGACACAGAATGGAAACCCGGCCGCTAATTTTCCGACAGGCAGCGCTTCAGCAAATCCCGCAGGATCCACACGTCATGCACGCGGTAATGCGCCCGAGTCGGCCGGTCACCGACCGCGATGGTGATCGCCTCCGGGGGTAACGCCGCGAAGAGGTCCTCGTCGGTGCGGTCATTGCCCGCCGCCACGAGCACGCCTTCGGGCAGATGCTCCGCGGCGAGCTCCGCCGCCACCAGGCCCTTGTGCACTCCGTGGGGACGGATCTCGAGAACCCGGTCTCCCCACAACAGCTCGAGCGGCAGATTACTGAGCAGCTGCCCCAGGTGCAGACCAAGCTCGTTCGCCTGGCGATCGCCCACTTCGGGGTCGGCCGCGCGCCAGTGCCAGGCGAGTCCCGCTTCCTTCACCTCCACGAGGGCGCCGGGGGTCCGGCGGGCAAAATCGGCGAGAATCGGCCGGACCGCCTCCTGCCAGTCGGGCGCGGGATGCTCCCGCCGCTGCCAGCGGTTGCGTCCCGCGCGCCGTGTGAAGCTGCCATGCTCGGCGTGCAGGTTGACGGGAAGTTCCCCGAACCAGCGCTCAAGGAAGCCGGTGGTCCGGCCGCTCAGGAGATGCACCTCGGTGCGGCGCCGCGTGGCAAGACGTCGCAGCAGATCGAGCAGCCCGTCATCGGGGATGGCCTGCTCCGGAGAGGGCGCCAGCGGAACGAGGGTGCCGTCATAATCGAGCACCAGGACCAGGCGCCGGGCGGCCAGCAGAGTCGGCAGCACCGCTTCCGCCCGGGCCGATCCGTTGCCGCTCACCACGGTGTGCAGCCGCGGGATTTGCGCGGCGAGCGCCTCCACGAAGCTCTCGACCCAGCGATGCACGTCGTGCGTCATGACCCGGTTGCGGAGCGAGCGCATCCGCTCCCGTTGCTCCTGCTCGGGCAGCGTGAGGGCCGAGTAAAACGCTTCCGCCGTGCGTTCGATCTCGTAGGGGTTGGTCGTGATGGCCTCGACCAGCTCGGCGGCCGCCCCGGCGTACTCGCTCAGGACCAGCACGCCCCGCAGATCGGTGCGCGCCGCGACATACTCCTTGGCGACGAGGTTCATGCCGTCCCGGATCGGCGTCACCAGCATCACATCCGCGGCGCGGTACAGCGCGAGCACGCGGCGCTCCGGCAAGCCCCGAAACATGTAGTGCACCGGGACCCAGCTGGGCGTCCCGAAGGCTCCGTTGATCCGGCCCACCAGCGCGTTCACCTCGCGGCGGAATTGTCGGTAGGCCCGCACCGCCACGCGAGAGGGGACCGCGAGATTCACCAACTTGACGCGTCCGCGCAGCTCAGGGTGCTGCTGCAGCAGCGTTTCGAACGCGAGCAGGCGCTGCGGCACGCCCTTGGTGTAGTCGAGCCGGTCGATGGCGACGAGGGTGTATTCCGAGCCGCGGCGGATCTCCTCGACCTCGGCGCGCAACGACGGCCGCTCCGCGAGCGCCGCAATCCGCTTGGCGTCCACCCCCATAGGGAAGACCCCGAGGCGCACGATGCGATCCTCGACCATGACCCGATCGACCTCCGTCGGCAGCCCCAGCAACAACAGGAGGGCCGCCGCGAAGTGGCGCAGGTAGGAGGTGGTGTGGAAGCCGATGAGATCCGCGCCGAGCAGGCCGCGCAGCAGCTCCTCGCGATGCGGGAGCATTCGATACACCTCTGAGGCCGGAAACGGGATATGCAGGAAAAAGCCAATCCGCGCATGGGGCAGCCGCTGCCGCAGCAGGGCCGGCAGCAGCATCAGCTGGTAGTCGTGCACCCAGATCAGATCACCCTCTTGATAATGGGCGGCGACCGCGTCGGCGAAACGCTCGTTCACGTCCCGGTAGACGGGCCAATCCTCGCTGCGATGGGGCACCTGGCCGGTGAGGTAGTGAAAGACCGGCCAGATGAATCCGTTGGCGAAGCCATCGTAGTAGCGCGCCAGCTCGGTCGCGCTCAGGAAGAGCGGGGCGAGCCGGTCGCGGGCCAGGCGCTCGGTAAGCTCGGCGCGCTGCGCCTCCGAGAGGTCGTCACTCAGTCCTGGCCAGCCCAGCCACCAGCCGTCGCCGCGCTCGTGCGGACCACGCAATCCCGTCGCCAGCCCACCTGAGCTGCGCTCGATGTCGAAGCCGCCGTCGCGGCGGCGCACCGTCACCGGGAGGCGATTCGAGACGATGAGAACGCGCGGCATCAAGTCCAGGCCCGCACGCGCCCGTCACGGGCTTCGAGCAGCTCGCCGATCGTCATGGCGGCGTGCACCAGCCCGACGTGAGTATAGGATTGCGGGAAGTTGCCGAGCAGGGCGCCCGTGGTGGGATCGATATCCTCCGAGAAGAGCCCGACCGGGTTGGCGTATCCGAGCAACCGGGTGAACAGCGCCATCGCGTCCTCGAGCCGCCCCATCAGGGCGAGGGCTTCGGCGTGCCAGAAGGCACACACCGAGAACGAGCTGGTGGTGTCCCCGAAATCATCGACGTTGCAGTACCGGCGCATCAGCCCGTTGAGGGTGAGCACCCGCTCGTACGCCTCGACCGTGGCGATGAAGCGCGGGTCCTTCGCATCCACCAGGCCGAGCGTCGGCAGCAGCAGGTTCGAGGCATCGGGAAACTCGCCATCCAGCGTCTGGGTGAAGAAGCCGAGGGCAGGGTTGAAGCCATGCTCGAGAATGAGGGCGCGCTCCCGCTCGGCGATTGCCTCCCAGCGGCGCGCCTCGGCCCCGAAACCGAACCGGTCAGCGAGCAAGGCCCCGCGATGCATGGCGACCCAGCACATTGCGCGGGAGAAAGTGTGATGCGCCAGGCGGGTGCGGAATTCCCAGATGCCCGTGTCCGGCTGCGGGGCCACTTCGATGGCACGCTCGACCAGCTTGCGGAGCAACGGGAAATACGACGACGGGTCGTCGTGCACGATGCGCGGATCGGTGAGCAGGGACTCGAAGCACAGCACGATCTCGCCGAGCAGATCGTTCTGGAGCTGCAGACTCGCGGCGTTGCCGGCACGCACATGCCCGTTCGCGCCGAAGCCCGCCAGATGGGAGAGCGTGATTTCCTCGAGGTCGCGCTCGCCGCCGATCCCGTAGACCGGCTGGAGGGGTCCCGCTTCGACCACGTCGCGCACAAAGCGCAGCAGGCGCTCACCCTCGTTCAGGTGACTGAGTCGTCGCAGCGCCTCGACGCTGAACGCCGCATCGCGCAGCCAGCAAAAGCGATAGTCCCAGGTCCGTGGCGTTCCCATCGCTTCCGGGATGCTGGTGGTCGCCGCGGCGATCACCGCTCCGGTATCGTGATAGACGTGGAGCTTGAGACACAGCGCGGAACGGAGCACCGCCTCAGGCGCATAGGTGGGCAAGGCGCAGGTCTTGGCCCACTGGCGCCACCCCGCCACCGTGACGTCGAGATCGTGCTGAACCGAGGCGAGGGTCGGGGGTTCCTCCCGCCGACCGTAGCGCAGCGAGACAAAAACGGGCGCGGTGAGGATGAACTCCCGGCGAGCGACGAGATAGGGGAGCGGGAGATTGCTGGCGACATCGGCCAGCAAGGTGGGCGTACGCAGCTCATAGCCGTCCGTCGTCGGTGACCATTCGGGCCGCTCGCGCGCGTAATTCGGTCGGGGATCGAGGTCGATGCTGAGCCGGGGCTGGCCACCCAGCGGGTTAATCAGGCGAACCACCTCGATCGGAATCCGGTCGGCCCCGAGCGGACCGGGAAGGCGGGGCGCAAAATCCACGACTTCCCAGGCCGCGCCGTTTCCATCGAAGCGCGTGGCGGCGACGTTGGTATTGGCCAGATAGCGGAGCTGTCCCGAGACCTCCTTCCCCTCGTGGAGAACGCGGAAGACCCCACCCGCTTCGCTGTCGAGCAGGCGCGCGAAGACCGAGGGCGAATCGAAGCGCGGGAGGCAGAGCCATTCCATCGCGCTGGTCGGCGAAACTAGCCCCAGCACGCGACCGTTGCCGATCGCCGCGTGGTTCAGCGGTGGGACGGAGTGCAGGGGCGGAGTCATCGCTCCTGTTCAGCAAGGGTCCGGAGAGGTGACGGCGGAGGGCGTGTTTCGAGACACTACGGCCGAGTCCGAGGTTCTCGGTCGTTTCATCCACAGATTTCACCGATTTCACAGATACACTAGCTAACGAATCAAATCTGTGCCATCTGTGTAATCTGTGGATGCGGTAGTTAAGGACTCGGGACTAAACCGCGAACGGAATCGGAACGAAGGTCAGCACGAAGACCGCTACGGAGGCCAGACCGACCCAGCGCCGGCTGGGCGGTACGTGGCGCTCGGGGATGACCACGGACGGATGGCTCCAGCGGCCGCCGCCGATGAGAAACGTCATCGCGACCCAGACAATCCAGTTCGGTGACTGCGAAGACAGCAGCAGCAACGCGAGGACGGTCGTCAGCGCCACGGCCCGTTGTCGCCGTCCGAGCAGGCCGTACAGGATATGCCCGCCGTCGAGCTGGCTCAGTGGCAGCAGGTTGAGTCCCGTGATGAACGCGCCCACCCAGCCCGCGAATGCCGGCAGACTGAGGTGGACCGCGGCGGCGTGACCGAAGGCCCAGCGCCGCAGCACATGCGTCAGGATGGAATCGCCGAGCCCGATCGGTTCACCGGCGAAGGAGACCCAGCTGCTGGCTCCACCGGAGGGACTCAGCGCCGCGGGCATCGCGGCCGTGGTGTGCGAAGTCAGGTAACCCCAGATCAGCACGCCGAGCGCAACGACGAAGCCGGCCAGCGGTCCGGCGGCACCCACATCGAGCAACTGGCGGCGGTCCAGCACGGGGCTGCGGATCCGGATGAAGGCGCCGAGGGTGCCGATCGGCGAGAGCGTCGGAGGAATCGGCAGGAAGTAAGGCGGCGACACGTCGATGTGATAGCGGCGCGCGGCGAAGTAATGCCCGGACTCGTGCACCAGGAGGATCGCGAGCAGCGGCAGAGCAAAGCTCCAACCCTGCAAAACCTGGCGCCACTCACCCTCGGCCAGTCCGAGGAAGAATTGCCCGATTCCGGCGAAGACGCCGCGGAATCCCGGCAACTCGGGGGGATACCACGCGCCCGTGAGCGCGGCTCCTGCCCCCAGGGCGCACAACGCGGCGAGCGCGAAGAGGAGTACATGCAGCACCCAGCGCGGCCTTCGCGCCCCGGGCAGCGCGCGCACCAGGACAAGCCGGGTTTCTCCCGGATCGCCCCAATACCAGCTCCCCGGCCAGGCGGCCAGCAGCGGGGTAAGGGCCGGCGAGCCGCCCCGGTGTTCCGGCAAGACGAGCGCATCGATCACCTCGCGTGTCCCGAGGCGCATCACACGCCAGGCGGACAGGAGCGGGATCAGCTGGTCCATCGCGCCTCTTGACGTGCGGGTTGCCCAACGATAAAATCCGACCGTCCCAGCCGACCAGCTTTTGTGCAGCTCATAGGCGACGGCGCGTCACCAACGCCGAGCCGGCACGCCCTCAGACCTTAGACTCTCCGAACTCTGACCCGAACTCCCGCAGCCTGACCCCGGCCGGTCGCGGGCTGCCAGCCCCCGCTCTACCGCACGAGGCTTCACCCGTGGATATCTCCGAGCTCAAGCAGAAGTCGATCGCCGAGCTGCACTCGCTCGCGCAACAGCTCAACATCACCAACTACTCGGGCCTGCGCAAGCAGGATCTGATCTTCCGGATCGAGCAATCGCTGCTCGAATCGGACACGGTCATCCGCGGCGAAGGCGTCCTCGAAATCCTGCCCGAAGGGTACGGCTTCCTGCGCAGCCAGGACTGGAATTATCTCTACGGGCCCGACGACATCTACGTGAGCCCGAGCCAGATCAAACGCTTCGATCTGCGGACGGGCGATACGGTGCTGGGCCAGGTGCGCCCGCCCAAAGAGGGCGAGCGCTATCTGGCGCTGCTCAAGGTCGAGAGCGTCAACTACGAAGAGCCGGAAAAGACCAAGCACCGGATCGCGTTCGACAACCTGCGCCCCCGCTATCCCGACAAGAAGCTCAGGTTGGAGGGCAAGAAGGGCGACCTTTCGATGCGCGTGGTGGATCTGCTCTCGCCGATCGGAAAAGGCCAGCGCGGCCTGATCGTGTCCCCCCCGAAGGCCGGCAAGACGATCCGGCTGCAGAAGGTGGCGAACGCGATCGCGGAGAATCATCCCGAGGTGATCCTCATCGTGCTGCTGATCGACGAGCGGCCCGAGGAAGTCACCGACATGCAGGAGAACGTGCAGGCCGAGGTCATCGCCTCCACCTTCGACGAGCCCGCCACCCGCCACGTGCAGGTGGCGGAGATGGTGATCGAGAAGGCCAAGCGCCTGGTCG
>DASYPD010000374.1:0-3490 GCA_036007005.1 Gemmatimonadales bacterium | reverse complement strand
GACGCGGGATCCCGTTCCACTTCTCGCCGCGCACAATGCGCTGGGCGGCGTCTCCTTCTACGCGGGCGACTTCGAGGCGGCGCTCGCCCACCTGGAGCGCGGGATCGCGCTGTACGACCCGGAAGCCCATAGCCCCGATCGGTCACCGGCGTTTCGGCTCGGGCAGGATCCCGGGGTCTCGTGCACGATGCACGCTGCCATGACGCTCTGGATGCTCGGGTACCCCGCGCGCGCGGCCGCACGGATGCACGAGGGGTTGGCGTTGGCGCGCGCGCGCGCTCACTCGTTCAGCGTGTCCTACGCCTGCCACTTTGGCGCAGGGGTGCACCAATGGCGAAGGGACCGCCAGGCCGTGCGGGCCCTCGAGGACGAAGCGCTTGCCCTCGATACAGAACATGGGTTCGGGCTGTTTCTCACTGCCGGAGCCATCCAGCGCGGCTGGCTTCTTGCTGAAGACGGGCGTGCGGAGGAGGGGCTCGCACAGATGCGGCACGGCCTGGCGAGGCACCGGGACATTGGAGCACAGGTCCTGGTCCCTGCTTACCTGGCATTGGTGGCGGAGGTGCTTGAGAAGCTCGATCGGGTGGCCGAAGGGCTGTCCGCCGTGAGCGAGGCATTCGTGGCCGGGCAGCAGTCTGGACAGCACTATTGGGAGGCCGAGCTCTATCGGCTGAGAGGCCTGCTCACGCAGCCTTCTTCCACGATATCGGCCACCGCCGCGGCGGACGACGCCGAGTCGTGCTTCCTCCAGGCCATCGAAGTGGCGCGGAGCCGGAAGGCGAAATCGCTGGAGCTGCGCGCAGCAACGAGCTTGAGTCGGCTATGGGCGGGACAGGGGAAGGTGCGGGAGGCGCGCGCGCTGCTCTCGGGCATCTACAACTGGTTCACGGAAGGGTTCGACACGGGCGACCTGATCGACGCGAAGTCGCTGCTGGAGGAGCTCGAGAGTCGAGCGGGCGGATCGCGGGCGGGGCAGGCCAAGCGAACCAAACCGGCCGCGCCCAGGGCGAGGTAAGCACGGTGTCGAGTGGTGGCAGAACATGAGGCGAGGGCGGCCCGGAGAGCTTCCCGCCGTGCGCCTCGAAATGGAGAACGAGTGGGCGTGGTGCGGGCAGCGGCGGCTCGAGCTGACGCCTCGGTCGTTCGCGGTGCTGCGACACCTGGTGGAGCAGGCGGGGCGCCTGATCACGAAGGAGGAGCTGCTGACAACGCTGTGGCGGGACACGATCGTGAGCGACGCCGCGCTGGCGAGCTGCATACGCGATCTGCGCAAAGCGCTGAGGGATTCGTCGGAGGCGCCGCGGTACATCGAGACGGTGCACCGGCGAGGCTTTCGGTTCATTGGGCCGATCGCGCACGCGACGACGGCCGTGTCCTCGGCCGCAGTGCGGGTCGCCCGAACCGTTCCTGATACACAGCCGCCCGCAGGCCCGGTGGCGGGGCACTGGAAAACGACGTTGGTAGGTCGGGACGCAGACCTGGGGCGGCTGCGGGAGCGGTTGGAGCAGGCCCTCAAGGGTCAGCGGCAGCTGGTGTTCGTGACGGGAGAGCCGGGAATCGGCAAGACGGCGCTGGTGGAGGCGTTGCTGGCGGAGATCGACGAGAGCAGCCCGCTCCGCGTCGGCCGCGGCCAATGCGTGGAGCAGCACGGTGCGGGCGAACCCTACTTGCCCGTGCTCGAGGCGCTCGGGCGTCTGGGGCGAGGCGTGGGGCGCGAAACGCTGGTTCCGATCCTCAGGCAACACGCCCCGACATGGTTGGCGCAATTGCCGGGGTTGTTGGCGGACGACGAGGTGGAGGCGGTACAGCGACGCGCGCAGGGCGCGACGCGAGAGCGAATGCTGCGGGAGCTGGTGGAGGCGCTCGAGGCGGTGACGCGTGACGCGCCGCTGGTGCTGCTCCTGGAAGACCTGCACTGGAGCGACTCGGCCACGATCGATCTGCTGGGCATGCTGGCCCGGCGTCGCGATTCGGCGCGCTTGCTGGTCCTGGGGACATACCGGCCGGCGGATGTGGCGGGCGCGGCGCATCCATTGAAGCCGGTGAAGCAAGAGCTCCAGGTGCACGGGTACTGCCAGGAGCTGCACCTGGAATTTCTGAGCCTGTCCGCCGTGGAGCAGTACCTCTCCCGGCGGTTCTCCGGTCACGAGTTTCCGTCGGAGCTGGCGCGGGTGCTGCACCGGAACACGGACGGCAATCCGCTGTTTCTGGTGAGCACGATCGACTACTTGATCGGCCAGGGGCAACTGCATGACGCCGGTGGCCACTGGGAGCTGGCGGGACCGGTGGAAGAGGTGGCGTCGCGCACGCCGGAAACGCTGTCGCAGGTGGTGGAGCGGCAGGTGGAGCGGCTCACCGGCGAGGAGCAGGCGATGCTGGCGGTGGGCAGCGTGGCGGGGGCTGAGTTCTCGGCCGCGGTCGCGGTCGCGGACGGGATCGATCCGAAGGAGGCAGAGCGGCGATGTGACGCGCTGGCGCGCCGGGGGCAGTTCGTTCGCGCGGCCGGCGTTGCCGAGTGGCCGGATGGGACACTCACGGCGCGGTACGCGTTCATTCACGCGTTGTATCAGCGAGCGCTCTATGCACGCATCCCGATCGGCCACCGAGTGGGATTGCATCTGCGGACGGGCGAGCGGCTGGAGGGCGGGTACGGTGAGCGCGCCGGGGAGATCGCCGGCGAGCTCGCCATGCATTTCGAGCGCGGCCGGGACTACGAGCGGGCGGCCCGGTACCGGAGGCAGGCGGGCGAGCACGCGCTGCGCCAGCACGCGAACCGCGAGGCCGCGGACCACGCGACACAGGCGCTGCACTTGCTCGGGGCATTGCCGGAGTCCCCAGAGCGGATCCAGCAGGAGCTGGCGCTTCAAATCATGCTGGGGGCGGCGCTGACGGCGACCCAGGGCTACGGGGCGGCCGAGGTCGCGCGGCCCTATGAGCGGGCCCGCGAGCTGTGCGCGCAGGTGGGAGACACGGTTCGGCTCCTTCCCGTGCTGCTCGGGCTCGGGCGCTTTCATCAGAGCAGGGGGGAGCTTCAGATTGCGCGTGACCTGGGCACGCGCCTGCTGGGGATCGCGGACACGACCCACGACGCGGCCGTCGGCCTCGCGGCTCACCATGCCGTGGGCATCATTGCGTTTTATGGCGGCGAGTTCGACGCGGCGCTCGCCCATGTGGAACAGGGCACCCGACTCTACGATCCAACTCAGCACAGTCCCGATCGGTCGGCCACATTTCGGGCCGGTCAAGATCCGGGCGTATCGTGCGCGGTGTACGCCGCGTGGACCCTGCAGCTGCTTGGTCATCCGGCCCGTGCGGCCGCGCGGATGCGCGAGGCTCTGGCGTTGGCGCGGTCCCTCGGTCACCCGTTCAGCGTCGTCTATGCGTGTCACTTCGCCGCGTCATTCCACCTGTGTCGCCGGGAGCGCGAAGCCGTGCAGGAACTCGAGGATGAAGCGCTTGCCCATTCGACCGAGCACGGGTTTCGGCTCTT
>DASYPD010000373.1:0-4349 GCA_036007005.1 Gemmatimonadales bacterium | reverse complement strand
AGAACCGTTTCCATCCTTCGGAGGTGGCCCATGCGAATGGTCCGGGTTATGGTGGCCTCAAGTCTGGGAATGCTGGTGCTGGGATGCGGGGAGAAGTCCAAGACCCAGGCTGCCGCCGATTCGACGCGGATGGCCGACTCGGTGCGGCTGGCCGATTCGGTGCGGCTGGCGGATTCGACGCGGATGGCCGACTCGCTGCGGGCGGCTGCCGCGGCGACCGCGGCCAAGCCGCCAGTAAAGGAGCACATCGTCACGGTGCGGGAGCAGACGCCGGGGCTGCTGGCGCAAGCGAAGATTCAGCCCCTCGATGCCCAGCATCTGGCGCAGACCAAGTATCCCACCGGTACGGTCAAGGACGGAATGATCGAGCGGCGGGGCGGCGACCTGGTCTATGCGTTCCGCATTCAGCCCAAGGGAATGAAGGGCAGCGAGACGGTGCTGGTGAACGCGATGAACGGGACGCTCATCGCGAGCATCCCGCGCAAGCCGTAGCGATCAGCCGTCGCTTTCGGGGCCGGGCTCATACTCCGCCCCGCCACTCCCAGCGGACCCGAATTTCGGGGCCACGATCCCGCCGGACTTGG
The DNA here is from genome assembly GCA_036007005.1 of Gemmatimonadales bacterium. Lineage (GTDB taxonomy): Bacteria > Gemmatimonadota > Gemmatimonadetes > Gemmatimonadales > GWC2-71-9 > JABFSM01. Next base: position 3,765 of record DASYPD010000373.1, on the reverse strand, counting down.
TATAGGGCGGCTCGTGCTGCTCTGTTCCCGCGGCGCCGGTTCCCGCCGGGGTGAGGTCCATTCCGCACTTCGGGCATTTGCCGGGGGTCTGCTGCTTGACCTCGGGATGCATCGGGCAGGTATACGTCGTGGGCTCGGGCATGGTTGGGTTCCTCCCTTTGCTTCCCTGGACGATCCGGGGGACTATGACGCGCACCGGCCCGCAGCTGGAGCAGCACCTAGTGTCCCACGCCTACGGTTTCCTCATGCCGTGCTCGTGTCCCTCCTCCGTCGCGCGCTCCTGCAGGATCTCCGTCAGCCGAGCGGACGGAATCCCCACCGCGTTCCCAAAGACGAGCCTTCCGCCGAGATATGCCACCCAGAGGAGTCCCCCGAACGCGGCGGCGGCGTAGAGCGACGCGACGCGCGAGCGAGGCCGCCGCCAGCGCCAGATCGCGGCAATGAGCAACGCCCCGAAGCTGGCCAGCGCGAGATTGCGATGCAGCGTCATGATGGCGTGGGCCGCTTCGGAGTGGTCCACGCGCGTGTAGGCCCACAGCCCGGAAGCGATGGCGAGCGCCCCGCCGAGCAACGCGATGCTCCAGAGGACATGGGAGGCGTGCACAAACCGGGGAGTATGCCGCCAGGCATCCACCAGGTCAAAGAAGATCGCCACCGCGAACGCGATCAGCGGCAGGTGAATGAGAATCGGGTGATAACTGTGCATCGGGGCCGTGATCATGTCGGAGCCTCCTACATTTTCATTTGAGGTTCCCTCTGCGGAGCCATCGGGCGGAGCCGCAGATACACTGCGACGCCGGCGGGATGCCTCGTGCCATAGATCGTCCGCAGTTCTCCCGGGATGAATCCGAGCTCGCCACGCAGGCCGAGCTCCAGGGCAGTCTGACTGAAGTCGAGCAGCTCGCGTGCATATCCCAGCGCGACCGTGGTCAGGCCCCAACGCCGCTCCGGGGGAAACCCGGGTACCACCAATTCTTCAGCATCCTTCTGCACCCAGGTTACCCGGCCGTACGCGACATTCCGAGCATCGAGCTGCAGGTTGCTCTCCGCCACGATGCTATTCTCGAGCGGCCGACTCGGCAGGCCGGACGGGCGCCGCTTATTCGCCCCGTAAATCAGCGCCGTGGCCCACTCGCCGGCCGAGCCGAGCTTTGCCGTCCGCATGAGCGATGCGCCGAGCCGGTGTTGCGATTCGTCGGGGTGGAGCCCCTCCGGGCTCTTGAGGAAGCCGTAGCTCGCGTTCAGGCTCCATTCCGGCCGCGGGTTAACCAAGAGACGGGCGCTCCACGAATCGAGCTTGTGGAAGTCGAAGTCGTAGCGGTCTTCGTCCGGCTCCCGCCCGTTGAAGACCGAGCCCTCGAGCTTCACGGTGCGCGAGTAGATCCCAGCGGTCGCCACGCCGAAGCTGATGTGGGTGACATCCTGCCAGTGGTGCGCGATGGAGGCGAAGGGGTCGGATTGCGCCGAAGGCCGGTGCATGAACGCGACGGGCCCCAGGGCGGGCTCGCCGACCGGAGCGGCATAGAGCGACACCGCCAGGTTACGCCCGATGGAGTGCTCGTAGCTGGCCGACAGCTCCATGAAGAGATCGTGAGGGTGCTGACGGTCGTGCAGCGCCTCACCCTGGTAGCTCTCGCCGCTCTGCAGCAAGAGCGGGTAGCCGCGCCCGCCCACGGTGAAGGGCTCGGCGCTCAGCATGGCGTCGAGCTGGAGCATGCCGCCTCCGAGCCGGCCCATGGCCATGCCCATCAGCCAGTTGGTGCTGCCGAATTGATCATCGCCGCGGGGCGTGGCCTGGTGATCGTAATAGAGGTCCACCAGGCCGTGGCCCATGAGCATCCAGCGCCCGGTCCTCTTCTGATAGTGGTAGTGGCGCATGGCCGACGCATCGGGAACCCACGAGGTTCCCGAACCCATGCGAGAATGGGGGATGTCGAGCGGGGCCATGACGGCCATCGTATCCTCGGACCTGGCCATCCCAGGCATGCCGTGGTGCGCTTGGCCGTGCGTTGATCGGACCGGAAGAACGAGTATGCCTGCCGCAAGCGCGGCAGCAAAAAAGCGAGACATAGCGATTCTCTCTGAGTCGGGTTGATCGAATTACCGAGCGACGAACAACTCAGACGAGCGAGCGCGGCGGGGGTGTGAGGAGGTCTGGTGCTGCGGAGGTCGCGCCGTGGGCCGTAGTCAGGGATACTGCCGAGCGCGATGAATGCAGCGCGGTCTGAGCGGTTTCCGCGGGTAGCCCGGCAGCAGTGTTGGTCGCGCAGGGCGAGGTCACCTCGCACTCAGCGGGCAGACAGTGCGAGCAACCGCTGTCCGCCGGAGGTTGCTCTGAAACCACCGGAAGGGCTGCGGAGTTCGGCTGAGGGGACTCCATGCCTGCCATGGCATGGTCGCTGTGATCAGGGGCCGCGCAATGATGGCTGGCCTGCACGTGGGAGCCGGGAAGCGCGCGCAGCGCGAAGACCGCCAGCAGGGCGAAACTGAGGAAGCGCTTCCGGCGATGGCGTCCCATGGTACAGTTGACGCGCCACTGTCCGGGGATTGCACTCGGTTGTTTCATGAGGAGGTCGGCGGAATCGGTGCCGGCTCTCTCTCAAGACCGCGGCGCCGCCACAGAAAGTATACCACGGGAATAACGAGCAGCGTCAGGATCGTGGAGCTGATCATGCCGCCCACCATGGGCGCCGCGATCCGCTGCATCACCTCGGCGCCGGTCCCATGGCTCCAGAGCGCGGGCAACAGGCCGAGCATGATTGCAGCCACGGTCATGAGCTTGGGCCGGAGCCGGTTGACCGCCCCGTACTCGATGGCTCCCACCAGTTGAGCGAGAGTCGGCCGCCGCCCGCTGCGGGTTATGTCCTCCCAGGCGTGGTCGAGGTACAACAGCATCACCACGCCGGTTTCCGCGGCAACTCCGGCGAGCGCGATGAATCCCACGGCGACGGCGATGGAGAGATTGAAGTGGAGCAGCCACATCGCCCAAACGCCACCGATGAGCGCGAAGGGCAGTGAGAGCAGCACGATCGCCATCTGGGTCACACTGCCGAAGGTCAGGTACAGCAACAGGGCAATCAGCGCCAGCGTGAGCGGCACCACCGCGGAGAGTCGCGCCTTCACCCGCTGCAGCGCCTCGTACTGCCCGCTCCATTCCAGGCGGTATCCCGCGGGCAGGCTAACCCGCTCGGCGACGACCTGCTTTGCCTCCGCGACGTAGCCCCCGACGTCCCGGCCGCGCACCTCGATCGAGACCAGGTCGTTCAAGCTGCCATTCTCGCTCCGGATCATTGCCGCCCCGGGGGCGAACCGGAGCTCCGCTACCTGGGCCAAGGGGATCTGCACTCCACCCGGCTGACCGACCAGCACGCGGCCGATAGCCTCGGGCGTGTCGCGAAAGTCGCGGGCATAGCGCACTTGCACCGGATAGCGCTCCCGGCCCTCCACCGTGGTGGTGACTTCCTCCCCGCCGAGGGCGAGCGCGATCACCTCCTGCACGTTGCCGGTGGTGAGGCCGTAGCGCGCCAGCGCCGCGGCAGCGGGACGAATGTCCAGGTAGCGGCCGCCGAAGGAACGCTCGGCATAAATGCTCGCGGTGCCCCGGACCGGCGCCAGGGCGCGCTCGATTTCCCCACCGATGCGCTGGATCTCCCGGAGCTCGGGGCCGTAGATCCGGATGCCCAGGGTGGTGCGGATCCCGGTGGAAAGCATGTCGGTCCGGTTCTTGATCGGCATCGTCCAGGTATTCAGGACCCCGGTGAAGCG
>DASYPD010000372.1:0-5863 GCA_036007005.1 Gemmatimonadales bacterium | reverse complement strand
CGTCGAGCAAGCTGGTCCTGTCGGTGCTGGGCGCCTTGTCCGGAGACTCACGGACCGGCGCGCCGTCCAAACGCCCCACCATGCTGCACGATTTCTTCTGGCAGGCGGTGCTCGCCTGGATCGGGCGGGGTGGTGAATACTCGGAGGGATCGGCGTTTTCGGCGCGCAAGCCCCTCGCCGCGGAGCCACGCCGCCCATGACCGCAAGCCGCCGCCGGCCCGCGCCAGAGCCTGATGCGCACCAACGCACTGGGATCCGGCGATGGGGAGTAGCCGGCGCCTGCTACTGTTGAAGAGGACCTAGTGACATGAACGAACTGGATAGGGGCAACGCAAAGTCACCACTCGTTGATTGGCTTAGCACCTGTCCGTGCTGTGATTCAATCAGTCTGAGAAGAATTGCTTCTCCCAGAGTAAGTATCGGCAAGGAATACTTCGCTCCCGTCAAGGGTCAAATAGGACTAAACAGGTGTAAAGGCTGTGGCCTGGCTTTCATCAACCCGAGGCCATCTGGTGAGATGCTCAACGGCTTCTACAATTTGGAGGGCTATGACTGTCACAACGCCGATCTTGACGCCGACATCGCGAGAAGTGGAGAGAATGCACGTCTTTCCCTCATTGAGAAGATCGCTCCCAAAGGCTCTCTACTTGATTTTGGCGCCGGAGCTGGACATCTCTTGCACGTTGCCCGCGAGCGGCGATGGCAGAGCGTTTCAGGAATTGAACTCGGTGCTATAGCGCGTCAGCAGCTGATTGCACAGGGGTTCGACGTGTACGACAGCCTGGCTAGCTGGCGAGAGCACGCCGGGAAGGCTGACGTCATCACAATGGTGCATGTTCTTGAACACCTTCCTGCGGCACCTTCAACGCTCGATTGCATTCACGATGTCATCGGCGAGTCGGGGGCGGTATTTTACGTTGAAGTCCCGAATGCCGATTCCCTGCGGGCGAGACTAGCGGTTTCTCCTCTAAGACCGCTCTGGACGGCAAGCCCAGAGAAATACCTGGCATTTCCCATCCACATTTTTTACTTCAATCCTCAGTCCTTTCGGAGTTTCCTGCAGAGGCATGGTTTCCGCATTCTGACTATGGGAACTTTGGGACTTGGCGTCGAGGAACTGTTTGCGCGGCCAACGCCCTCGACTGACCCTGATGATGCACGCACGGCCCAGCACGATGGCGAACCCCTTCCGGAAATGCCGCGACGCTCCCGGACGCCTGCGATGATCAGGAGTACCGTCAAGCGCGTGATTTCTTCTCTGCGTCTTGGGGAGAACTTATACGCTTTTTGCATGGCATCCTAGACTGATGTCGACAAACCTCCTGGGCGCTGCGATCCTGCGTCTTTCTCACCGGGCCAAGGCCTCGCGGACGCTCGAGGTGCTGCGGGAGATCCGCTCGGAACCCTACGTTTCCCCAGAAGAAGCCAGGGCCCGCCAGCTGTCGAGGTTCAAGAAATTGTTGCGCCACTGTGAGACCGCGGTGCCCTTTTATCGGCGGCGCTTCACCGAGCTCGGCGTGACCAGCCAGGACATCCGCACCTGGCAGGATGTCGCGCGGCTTCCGATCCTCACTAAGCGCAACATCGCCGAGCACGCCGAGGCCATGATCGCTGAGAACTTCACCCGCGCGTCGCTCTTGACGCACCACAGCGGGGGCTCGACGGGCATTCCTCTTCGCTTCTATCGGGACGACTCGTACCTCACTGCTTCCGAAGCGGGCACCTACCGGAATCTGTTGCAGAGCGGTTGGCGCACCGGTGAGATGATCGCATTCTTCTGGGGTTGGAACGACAAACTCGCCGCCATGGGCCGGGCCGAGTTTTTCGCCCGCCAGCTGGCTCGGCGAATGTATCAGTTCGATCCGTTCCACTCGGGCGAGCCGGATATGGCGACCTGGTGGCGCACCTGGCGCCTGATCAGGCCTGCAGTAGCCCATGGCTATGCCTCAACGATTGCGCGGTTCGCCCGCTATCTGGAGGATCGCGCGCTACGCCCGCGGCCGCTCCGGGGCGTATTCACCACGGCGGAAAAGCTTTTTCCGCTGCAGCGGATGCTCATCGAGCGGGTATTTGCCTGCCGGGTGTTCGATTGCTATGGCAGCAGCGAGGTGCAGAACATCGCCACGGAGTGCGCTCACGGCAAAATGCACATCAACGCCGATTTCGCCGTGGTGGAGCTGCAGGACGCGGAACGCGAGCCCAACGGCGCGGCACCTCTGCTGGTGACCTCGCTCAAGAATTACGCGATGCCCTTCCTGCGCTACCGGAACGAGGATACCGGCTCGCTGGTGGAAGGCTCGTGTGACTGCGGCAACGGCTTTCCCCTGATGAGCCTCGACGTCGCACGGGTCTCCGACAACTTCAAATTGCCCAATGGCCGGGTCGTACATGGCGAGTTCTTTACCCACCTCATGTACGGCAGTGCGGGCGTCGAGAGTTTCCAGTTTCATCAGGTGAGCAGCGATACCATCATCCTCCGCTACGTACCCGCCACGCACGGCGATCCCAAAGCCGCCCTCGCGGCGGCGGTTTCGCAGATTGAGGCACTGGCGCCGGGGCAGCTTCACGTCGGCGTGGAAGCCGTGTCCGAGATCCCGCTTTCGAGCGCGGGGAAACACCGCTTCACCCGCTCCGAGGTAGCCTGAGCCGATGTGCGGCATCTGCGGGATCATGGGCCCGGAGCGCGCGGGACCCGACACACCGCAGCTGGTGCGCGCCATGGCGCAGCGCATCGCGCATCGGGGTCCCGACGGCGAAGGCTTCTGGGATACCTCGCAGGGCACGCTCGGCCACCAGCGGCTCTCGATCATCGACGTCGCCGGTGGCAGCCAGCCGATGTTCAACGAGGACGCTTCCCTCGGCGTGGTGTTGAACGGCGAGATCTACAACTTCGCCACGCTGCGGCCGGAGCTGATTCAGCGGGGTCACCGGTTCCGTACCAGATCCGATACGGAGGTGCTACTCCACGGCTACGAGGAATGGGGAGTCGGCCTGCTGGGCCGGTTACGCGGGATGTTCGCCTTCGCGCTCTGGGACGTGCGGCTGCAGCGACTTTTCATTGCGCGGGACCGGCTCGGCATCAAGCCGCTCTACTACTGGCTCGACCCCAGGACGCGACAGCTCAGCTTTGCCTCCGAGATCAAGGCGCTGTTTGCCAACCCACAGGTGCCGCGCAGTCCGAATCGCGAACGGCTCCCGGAATACCTGCTCTTTCGCTATGTGTCCGGACCGGAGACCATGTTCAGCGGCATTCGGGAGCTAGAACCAGGAACATACGCCCTGCTGGATACGGCAGGATTTGCGCTCCATCGCTATTGGACGCCCGCAGCGCCGCAGCGGGAAGTTTCGCTCGGCCTGGCGGTCGAGGAGGGACGCGCCCTGCTCGAGGACGCGGTACGCTCCCATCTGGTGAGCGACGTCGGGCTCGGCACGATTACGAGCGGGGGCCTGGACTCGAGTCTCGTCAGCACTTTGGCGGCACGGGCCCAGGAAGGTCCGCTCGACACCTTCTGCCTGGGATTTGCCGATCCGGCGCTCGATGAGCGGCCCTACGCGCGGGACGTCGCGCGCAGAATCGGCTCGAAGCACCACGAGACCGTGCTGACCGCAGAGCTCTTCGTTGCGCAGCTCGACGAATTGACCTGGATGCACGATGAGCCCTTGTCGCATCCCAACGCCATCGCCATGCACCAGGTGTTTCACCAGGCACGCCATGAAGCCGGCCTGCCGGTGCTCTTGTCCGGCGAAGGGGCGGATGAGGTGTTCGGAGGCTACGACTGGTACCGCACCGCCACCCGCCGGGAGCGGATCCACCGCGTATTGGGCACCCGGGTCACCTCCGCGCTCTTGCACCTGCTGTTGCGGGGTCCGGCCCGCGACCTGGCAAATCCGGAGTACCTGCTGCTGGCGAACGCCCTGGGACGCGATCCCGAATTCACGGGGCTTCCCGAAGTTCAGGACGCGGTGCGACGGCGGCGGGCCGAGTACGGCGGCCTGTGCCGCGGGACCGACGGCGTCTTCCTCTACGATCAGCTCACTTATCTCCAGCCGCTGCTGCAGCGGCAGGACCGCATGAGCATGGCGGTGGGTCTCGAGGCCCGGGTGCCATTCCTCGACCATCCGCTGGTCGAGTGGGCCAACGCGCTCAGCAGCAAGGTGAAGCTGGGGAACGGCGAGCCCAAGCGACTGCTCCGGCACGTGGCCGAGGGATTCCTGCCCCGGGAAATCATCTATCGCCCCAAGGTGGGCTTCAGACTGCCGCTCGGTGAATGGTTGCGGGGACCGCTGCGCGAACGGCTCGAATCGATCAGCAGTCCGCAGAGTCTAGCGCGCTCGCTTCTCCCCGCGGCGGAGATCGCCCACACCATCGAGCAGCACGACCGTGGGGAACGGAATCGCGCCACGGCCCTCTGGACGCTGCTCGCACTGGAAGTCTGGCGAGAACGGTTCTTTTCTCCGGCGGCTGAGGTCGCCTCCCCGCAGATCGTGCCGATGCAGTCGTGATTCGCGTGTGCGTTGTTGCGCCGGCCTGGGGCACCGGCGGCCAGGCCGTCGAGGCTCAAACGCTGGTCAAGGGATTTGCGGCCGACTCCGAGGTGCGGGTGGAACTACAGCCCATCGACCCCCACATTCCGGACGCGATCGCGCGGGTTCGCGGGCTGCGGACCCTGGTTCGCCTGCCAGTTTTTTACGCGGGGCTGGTCCGACGCATCGCGCGGGCGCAAGTCGTGCACGTTTTCACCGCCGCATTCTGGCCCTTCCTTCTCACCACGGCGCCAGCCGTTCTGTGGGCACGTCTGCTCGGGCGCCCGGTGGTCCTGAACTACCGCGACGGCCGCGCCCGCGATCACCTCAAGTACCGCGCGGTCCGCTGGGTGCTGCGCCGAGCCACGGTGCTGGTGTTTCCGTCGGGGTTCCTGCGGGACATCTTCGCGGAGTTTGGCCTGGCTGGCCTGGTCATTTCCAACGTGGTGAATACTGAGCAGTTCCCCTTTCGCCGACGGGAGCCGCTCCGGCCGGTGCTGCTCTCGTCCCGTCTACTCGAAGCCCTCTACGCCGTGGAGAACACCCTTGTCGCCCACCAGGAGCTGCGCCGGCGGGTCCCGGAAGCCCGGTTGCTGATCGTGGGGGACGGCGATCGGCGGCCGGCGCTCGAGGCGCTGGTGGCGGAGCGAGGCATCGGGGGCGTCGAATTCGTCGGCCGCGTGGCGCACCAGAGCATGGGCTCCTGGTATGACCGCGCCGACATCCTGGTCAACTCGTCACGCATCGACAACATGCCGCACTGCATGCTCGAGGCCTTCGCGGCGGGAATGCCCGTGGTGACCACGCCATCGGGCGGGATTCCCCACGTGGTGCAGCACGAGCGGAATGGGCTGCACGTCCCGTGCGACGACCCCAAGGCCATGGCGGACGCCGTTGAGCGCCTGCTCTCGGATCCGACGCTGTCTCGAGCGTTGGTCGAACAGGGCCGGGAGGATTGCGAGGCCTGTTACTCCTGGCCCGCGGTCCGGCGGCAGTGGTCCAGGCTGTACCTATCACTCGCGGCCGGGGCGCATCCGTGAGATTCCCGACCTGGGCAGGCGTCAAATCAGCCGCCGCGGAGGCGCGGGCCAGGGTTTACGAGCGCGTGCTCGTGTTTCAGACCGATGATCCGGGCGAGCCGATGCCGGAGGTTCGCATGGTGGAGCCGACGGAGGCGGAGCGGCTCAAGCTGCCATACTCCCGACAAACGCTCACCGAAAACTGGTCCAATCGCTGGGCGATCTATGCCTACTTCGATCACTCCGTGCCGGTCTCCTTCGCGTGGGCGCGTGTTGCCAGAGAGCACCGGATCACGGAAATCAGGGCCCGGGTCAAGGCT